>CAMQVJ010000035.1 GCA_947038175.1 uncultured Desulfovibrio sp. | reverse complement strand
GCGATTTTGTACACCCAGCAGATAGAGCCGATCAACTGGAATCTCTTTCCTTTGAAAAGCAACTTTGCATGCTCACGCACATGGATACAGAAGACGCCGCAGAAGCAATAGCAGAACTGGACGGAACAGCCGCAAGAGACCTTATTGAAAACCTAGACGCAGAAGATGCCGCAAAAATTCTTTCTGCCATGGATCCCGATGATGCCGTTGACGTTCTTGATGAAGTTGAAGAAGGCCACCGAAATGTGCTTCTAAACAACCTCGCACCAGAAGAAGCGATGGAATTACGGGCGCTCCTTACTTTTGACCCAGACACCGCTGCTGGCGTTATGAATACGGAAATTATTATTATTTCACAAGATGAAAGCGTAGACGACGCCATTCATCATATCCGCCTAGAACTTGAAGATAAAGACATGCCTTATTATGTTTATGCCGTTGACGATTACGACAAACTGGTAGGAATCATCTCCCTGCGTGAGCTTATGCTTTCAAAACCAGGAACCTTTATTAAAGAACTCTTATCAGAAAAGAGAAACCTCATCACGGCTGAATATGATTTAGATAAAGTAGAAGTTGCACGAATATTAAGCCACTACAACTTCCTCGCTTTACCAGTCGTTGACAAGGAAGGACATCTCATGGGCGCAGTTACTCACGATGATGTTATTGATATTATTCAAGAAAATGCTAGCTCTGACTTGCTAGGTATGGTGGGAGCTGGACAAGATGAAGACATTTATACCCCATGGACAAAATCCGTAAAGCTTCGTCTTCCTTGGCTTTTTATCAATATGCTCAACTCTTCCATATCCGCTTATATTGTCTATCTATTTGAAGGCTCTATTGCGCAAATGGCATTTTTAGCCGTTCTTATGCCCATGATTGCCAACCAAGCAGGCAACACAGGGCAACAGGCTCTCGCTGTCATGATTAGACAACTCGCAACAGAAAAATTTGATAATAAAAAATCATGGAAAGCCGTTTTCAGAGAAAGTAAAATTGGCTTTACCACAGGGCTTATTGTGGCGTTTCTCTCCATACTTATCGTATGGGGAATAACAAATAACCCGACACTTGGCTATATAATGGGAGCATCTCTTATGCTTGATATGCTGCTTGGCTCTATTGCAGGTGGCTCTATTCCTCTTATATTACGAGCTCTTGGGCGTGACCCAGCCCAAGCTTCCAGTATATTTCTCACAGCAATTACCGATGGAGCTGGATTCTTTATTTTCCTTAGCTTTGCCACTATTTTTGTTTTGTAAAAACAGACACTTTTATTTTTTATGCAGGATCTTTTATGAATCAAAAACTTCGTTATTTTTTATGCGGATTAGCCATGGGAGCAGCCGACACAGTCCCAGGTGTTTCTGGGGGAACTATTGCTTTTATCACAGGCATATATGAAAATCTGCTCAATGCAATAAAATCCGTTGATATCTCATTTTTTAAGCTTTTCTTTAGCGGAAACATAAAAGGTGCTTTTGCAAAAATACCATGGGGCTTTTGCTTACCCTTACTTTTAGGCATAGGGATTGCCATTATATCCCTTGCGAATGTTGTCGTTTATCTTATGGATACACACGCCTATTTTGTATGGGCATTTTTCTTTGGGCTTATTCTTGCCTCTTTATATCTTCTGTCCCAAGATTTACTCAAGGTAAAAGGGCATGTATTCAGCTCAACACTGCTCTTTCTTATAGGTACAGCCTTTGCTATTTGGCTCACCCATTCAAACCCCATTAGCCTCTCCCACAGCTATCCCGTTTTGTTTTTTTCGGGCTTTATTGCTATTTGTGCCATGATTCTTCCAGGCATATCAGGGGCTTTTGTTCTCGTACTTTTAGGGCAATATCAATTCGTACTTGAATCAATAACCACCTTGAACTTCCCTGTACTTATTACCTTTGCACTTGGATGTATTTGTGGTTTACTGTCATTTGCGCACATCATCAGCGCCTGCCTAAAGAAATATTACAAGCCAAGTCTCGCATTTTTATCAGGTGTTCTAGCAGGCTCACTCGTTATGCTCTATCCCTTTTCAAACGGAAACTTTCAATTCAATCAACAAACAATGATACTCTGCGCTTTGATTCTAGCAGGTCTAGCGCTCCCCATACTTCTACACAAATTCAGCCCTCAAGATTGATTTGAGAGAGTGTGTGGTGGGGTGGAAGAATTTCTGAGGGGGAAAACCCCTTTTCCTGAAAAAACATTTTGTACGTTACTTCGTTAATATAAAATTATCTGATGAAGTACCTTACTAAGATAATCTAATGAACAAAAATTTTCTCACTCATTATTTTTCATATTTTTTTATAATCGCTTGTGTACCAAGCTCGCCCATGCCTTCATTTTCCATATTGAAATAGAGATTATAAACATCTTCTAAAATACCAAGGCTTATACCAGCGTCTTTGGCTTCATCGAGGGCAATTTTCATATCTTTAACAAAGTGTTTAATGAAAAAGCCAGGGGCGTAATCATCGCAGACCATTTTAGGGCCGTTATTATCCACCTGCCAACTCGCAGCAGCGCCTGAGCAAATAGTTTTTATCATGAGATTAGGGTCAATACCCATAGCTTTTGTATACGCTACAGCCTCACAAATCCCTATGGTGTTTCCTGCTACAACAATTTGATTTGCCATTTTCACATGCTGACCACAACCTGCAGGCCCTTCGTGGACTATGTTTTTTCCCATAGCTTCAAAGGCTGGCATGCAAGCTTCAAAGGCCTCTTTATCCCCACCTACCATAATGGCAAGGCTCGCATTTTTTGCTCCAATATCTCCGCCAGACACAGGCGCATCAAGAGCGTGTATGTTTTTCTCTTTTGCCATATCATATATTTTTTTAGAAAGCTTGGGGCTTGTGGTCGTCATGTCAACCACATAAGCGCCTTGTTTTGCATGAGCAAGCACACCGTCAGCACTAAAATAAACATCTTCCACATCTTTTGGAAAACCAATAATTGTGATTATAATATCTTGATTCTGAACGCATTCTTTAATGCTATCACACACTTTAGCGCCATCTTCAAGAAGGGGAAGGGCTTTTTCTTTACTGCGATTATAAACACTCACAGAAAAACCACTTTTCAGAAGATTACGCACCATGGAAGCACCCATAACACCTGTTCCAATAAATCCTATACTTTTCATATTTCCCCCTATTTGTTTTTTGGCAAGTTAACTTGTTCTTTCTTTTTAGGGGGAGTTGAACTCCCCCTAGCCCCCACATTTAGTATTTTTTATAAACAAAGTTTACAAAAAATACTAAAACATGAGGTTTCCACCCAATGAGTGACGTAATCATTTGCGTTTGCGTTTGCGTTTGCGTTTGCATTTACAAAGAATGAATAAATCGCAAATAGAGAGCAGCGTGAAAGGCAGAGCCTCCCAAATTGGAATTACAGCATCCCTACTATATCATGAACTATATTTTAATAAGTTCATATTCCATACTACCAAGGCCTATAGTAGCAGCGTGTTCAATTTGATGAAAGCCATGTGTTTGTTGCCAACGATGGGAAAACTTATCAATATTAATTCCATTATTATCCATTTGATTCAAGCTTCTTGACGCTGTTACAAGGTCATAGCTTGCTTTATCAATAGCAACGGGGTCTGTTGAAGCTAAAATACCGACATCGGGAATAAGAGGGGCATCGCTCCAAGATACACAGTCACAATCAGGGGTCACGTTCACTACAAAGTTAAGGTAAATAGTTTTGTCTTGTTTACCTTGCACTGCACCATAGGCATATTCGGCGATGCGTTCCACAAAATCATGAAGCTCTGTTTTATAATCTTGCGCAATGGCTTTAACTTCGCAAACAGTGACACACTCAAAACAGCCAATACATTTTTCTGAATCAATTTTCGCTTTTTTGGAACTGCCATCTTTATAAAGACTAAGGGCATGTTCTGGGCAAACTTTTATACATGCACCACAGCCAATACAGGTTTCCGCTGCTATTCTGATTTTTGTGTCGTGTTGAGCTCGTTTACCCCAAAAAGAGCCACAGCCCATAGCAAGGTTTTTTATCGCTCCACCAAAACCAGCCATTTCATGTCCTTTTACGTGAGATAAAACAACCATACTATCTGCGTCGTAAATTTCTCTTGCGATATACGTCTCTTTGAAATGTTTTAAATCAACAGGCACGGTGACTTGGCTTTTACCGTAGAGTCCGTCTGCGATAATAACAGGCGCATTCACAACGGAAGGAGCAAAACCATGTGCGTAAGCAGTATGCAAATGATCAATGGCATTTTTGCGAGAACCACTATAAAGTGTGTTGGTATCTGTTAGAAACGGTTTACCTTTTTCGTCTTTGATAAGCTCAACAACCTTGCGCACAAGGGAGGGGCTTAGGTGGGTATCATTCCCCATTTCACCAAAATGAAGTTTAATGGCGGTCAAATCATCAGTCTTTATGATACTACTGAGACCAACAGCCTTACAGAGACGTTCTATTTTATTTGTTTTATTATCATCTTTTTTTCTACAGTGCATATCTGCAAAATATACTTTAGCGCTCATAAAAAATCCCTCTTATATGTTGAGTGTGTCAAAATATCCGCTCAAATTATTGAGTTGTTTGTATTCTATTGGAAACATATTAGCCTGTTGTAAGACCTTTTGTAAAGCCTCAATGACCTTAGGGGAAATAATATCTACGCTGTGTACTTCATAGCGGTTCAAATCTATTTCACGTATCCTAAAATCGGGAATATTCTCTCTTTTTTCCTGCTTTTCTAATAATTCTAATAACAACTTTTCAGCAAAGGCTATATACTTTATTTTCTCTTTACTAATGATAGTCTTATAATTAAATCTGGTAAGAATACACGGCTTTGCTTTTTGCTTTGGATTATCCAGCCCTATTATTTCTGCCATTTTTCTTATATCTGCTTTGGTAAAACCACTTTCAAGAAGGGGCGAACTTACTTTAAGTTCTTTCAATGCCTTCATCCCTGGACGATGGTTTTTGCTGTCGTCAAAATGAGTACCATCACAAAGAGTATGGGACTCACAAAAAGAAAGCATATGAGAAAAAGAAATCTGCTTACAATAATAACAACGCAAGGGACTATTATTCTTTATTTCCTCGTGGGAAAGGACATCCACGTATATGTTCTTAAGAAAAAACCCATGTAAACGAGCCCAATTTTGTAATTCAGCACTTTCTTGCTCGTCAATATGAGTGCCTTGTATATGTAAAAGATTGATATCTTTGATACCAACAGCCTGAGCAAAAAAGGCAAGAAAACGACTGTCTAAACCACCAGAACAAGCTATATAAAGGGGAGTACCCAAGTTTTTTAAAACACCCATAAGCTTCAGCGCTTTTTCATTATTTTTGAATAAATCTGTATGCGCTGAAAAAATACCTGTATCAGAATTTCTTATATTCAAAATACACCTTAGTTCTTTTTGTTGTAATGTCTCATTTATCCCACCCGTCCAACAAACACTTTTTTTACTCTTACCCATAAAACTAAACGTTCTTGCCCAATAAAAATAACTCTCTTTATATGTTTTTTTCAGGAAGGGGGGTTCGGGGGGAAACCTTATTTTTTTTCAAAAAAAATAGGGTTTCCCCCCGAAAAACATATTACCAAAAAGAAACTCTCACCCAAAAAAATTCTCTCACCCAAAATTTATGTGCGTCTAAAGAGTTTTGATTGTAAATCAACGACTGTCTTTATGCATTCATTCCCGCTTTCATCATCGGGGCAGAATATGGGTTTATAGCCGAGTCGTTTTGCTTGCTTGAAGCGAATATCGTGTGCAGCAACGGGTCGAACTTGTCCGTTGAGATCCACTTCTCCCCAGAAGGAGGCTCTTTCTGGTAGGGGAATATCGTAAAAAGAAGAGAGCACTGCTGCAACTAAGGCTAGGTCGAGCCCTGGTTCTTGTAGGCGCATGCCACCGCCCACTTTTGCATAAATATCCACTTGCCCGAAATTGAGGCGTAGCCTTTTTTCTAGTACGGCAAGGAGAAGATGTAAGCGGTTCACGTCAAAACCAAGGCCAGTTCGCCTTGGAATGGCGAGATATGTTTTTGAAACAAGGGCTTGTATTTCGACGGCGAAGGTTCTTTGCCCATCAACTGCCATAACAACGGCTGTCCCTGAGAGGGAGGGGTCACGTGCACCAAGAAAAAAGGTGGAAGGATCTTCGACGACTTCAAGCCCATGTTGTCGCATTTGAAAAACAAGCAATTCTTGATTTGGCCCAAAGCGGTTTTTGAGTACACGTAGAATACGAAAAACTTGGCGCCTGTCACCCTCAAGGGATATGACTGTGTCCACAAGATGCTCAAGGAGTCGTGGGCCTGCGAGATCACCTTCTTTTGTGACGTGTCCAACGAGTACAAGGGTGCAATCATTTTTTTTACACGCATCTACGAGTTCTGTGGCGCAGGCTTTTACTTGCCCGACGTTTCCAGGTAGGCCGTCGGCAAAATCCGAGCCAAGGGTCTGAATGGAATCGACGATAAGTAAATCAGGGGTATCTTTTTCAACTATTTCAATAAGATCTTGAACTCTTGTGGTGGCGAGAGCGAGTAGATTTTCGTGTAAAACTCCGAGCCGTTCCCCTCGTGTCTTAATTTGATGTAAGGATTCTTCACCACTAGCGTAGAGCACGAGGTGTTTTTTATTTTCATAAGAAACCTTTGAGCCCTTGATGTGTTTCCCTGATGCGACGGCTCCTGCTAGCTGTAAAAGCAAGGTAGATTTTCCAATTCCTGGCTCTCCCCCAACAAGAATAGCAGCACCAGGAACAAAGCCTTTACCTAAAATTCTATCGAGAGCATCAAGACCACTGCCAAAAGCATGGTGATTTTCTGTGTTGACATCTTGTAGTATAATGGGGATATTTTTCGATAAGGGTGTTGACTTATTTGATTTAGGATTTGCTTTAACAGTTGCAACCCCTAGGCTATTCCATTCTTTACAGGCGGGGCATTGCCCTTTCCACTGTGCAGATTGCGCACCACAGGCATTACAAATATATGCTTCTTTTACTTTTACCATTGTTCTTTCCATTGATAATTATGTTGTAAGGGAATCATGTAGACTCCAGAGTGAATTTATTAATAACTATTTTATATTTTTCATTTTATAGGATAAATTCCGTATGTGTTCTTTAGATAAAAAGACACTTGACTCCGTCTATATAGAGAGTACTTGTTTTTAAAAGAATTTGAAACCATTAATTACTAGTAAATTTGTTGAAAATTCACTAAGTCTTTTTTGATGATTTTTTAATGATTTATAATTGATTTTTCTTATTTAATTAGATACTCTCGTTTTTGGAATAATTAAGATTCTCATTGACATAAAAGCTTTCTGGAATAATATCAGTGTAATCATTTATATTTTACATTGAATTTATTGATTATTTACTGTTTTCATGAGTATATTTTTTGTTATGCCTCATAAGAGCTTTACAAAAAAAGACAGCAAAAGACATTTTTTAAATTATGCAAAACAACAAAATTGTTAATTTTTCTTGTGTGAATTTTCACCAAGATACAAATATATTTCAGTATTATATGTATTATCAGTATTAAAGGAGACTCTTTTGAGAAAAAAAATTCTTATTACAGCATGCGCCCTTTTGGGAATACTCAGTCTTTTTGCTTACCTTCATCCTGCGGAAGAAGAAGCTGTTCCGACTCGCGTTCTGCTTGAAAGTGTCTACGGAAAAGTGGTTTTCGACCATAAAGTTCATGCAGATCAGTACGGTTTAACATGTGAAGTGTGCCACCATGAAACCCTTGATGCCACTAAGAATGTTCTTGATTGCGGTGTGTGTCATGGCAGCATACCAAGTAATGAAGAGATAGAAATACGCTCTGAAAAATTACTCAGCGATACAAATAATAAAGTTGAACGCGAGCTTAGTATTAGCGGACAAATGGTAAAAAGGCCTCTTAATATAGCACCTTATCATGATACTGATATTGTTACAGATTTTGCTGCATGCCTCACATGTCACCACTTGGAATTTACTCCAAAGAACTGGGGACACGATAAGCACGTTGAGGAACTTCTCCTTGATTGTGAGTCTTGCCACCACACAGATAAGGATATTGAGCCAGAACCAATGAATTGTAATGAGTGCCATTTTGAAGGGGCAAGTGTTACTTTGCGTGATGCTGTTCACACTAAGTGTGCAGAATGTCACCAAGAATGGTTTGATACGGGGATTGAATCTTGCGTTCAATGTCACACGCCTGTGGACACACAAAAAGTTTATAGCGAAAAACAGGTCTTTGAATTCAATCCTCTCTATGAAAAATGCTCCTCCTGTCATGGGGACATTGAACCAAATACCCTTGTTACCAATAGAATGCAGTCTTTCCACCAACTTTGCATGGGTTGCCATGAAAGTATGCAACGTGGGCCTTACAAAGACGATCAATGTATCCAGTGCCATATTGTCCAATAGCGTTTTTGAATATATAAAATCTTTTATAAAAGAGAGTTGATATGCGGCAACGTTTTCAAATCTTAAATGATCCTCGCTTTCGTCTTGTTTATGACGAAAAAAGACGATTCTTTGAAGGTCCAGACCCAGCAACGCTTAGGCTCAATATCGAGCATTTCAAAGTTGCTGACGGAATAAAAAAGAAAACTCGGGTATTTCCAGGAATGCTACTCGCTACACACGCCTCACTCGATAAGGGAGATTTACATTCTCCTATTTACGGGATTGTGAGCGATATCAATGCGAGAAGTATTTTTGTTGATGCAGTAAAACGAGAAGCGGATGACCCTGTTCTTGAGCCTCGTGACTTCCTAGAGGAAGGCAGAGAGGGTGAAGAGCTGAGATGGCAAATGAAGGAAATGGGCGTTAATATGCGCTCCCTTGGCCAAAAAGTAAAAACACTCATCATTAATGGTTTAAACCCAGACCCAGGTGTTACTTGGGCTGAATCCATATTACAAACCCATGCTAATAATTTGCGTCATGGTATGGAATTGCAACGCCGTTTGACACGAGCTGATCGAATTATCCTTGCTGTGCCAAAAGGGTCAACCGTATCCTATGATGGGGTCGATATTGTCTATGTCGAACCTGAATACCCAAATAGCGTCAACTCCGTTCTCATTCGTGAGGTTACAGGTGAAGAAAATCCACCTGATATTGGGGCTGTTGGTTTGCACAATTTATGGAGTCTTGGGCGTGTAGGAACTTCTGGGTATCCTCTTATGGAAACCGTTGTTACCGTTGGTTCTGCCACACAATGGAAGAATTATATCGTAAAAAATGGCACTTCAGTTGGACAGCTTCTTACGCACGCAAAAGTTGAACTAAACGAAGGCGATACTCTGCTTCGTGGTGGGCCTCTTCGTGGAGAATGCTTAGATCGCCTTGATCGAAGCATAAGTAAAGGTACAGTAGGACTTTTTGTGGTTGAAGCAGGAACAGTGCCCCCTATGGAAGGACATAGTCCCTGTGTGAACTGTGGCGCTTGTGTCCAAGTTTGCCCTGCCCATTTAAATCCTAGTACATTAAGTCGTTATGCAGAATTTGCAAATTATAACGTCTGCTTTCAAGAACATAGCCCGCTTTGTGTGGAATGTGGTCTTTGTGGTTATGTTTGTATAGCAAGGCGCCCTGTTCTACAGTATATTCGTCTCGCGAATGCAAAAATCAAACAGATGCAAGAATTTGTTTATGTTGACACTGAAGAAAATGCTTCAGATGAAACTACAGAAGCGAAGAAGTAGCTTTCACCTCTAGCTAAATGAGAAAACTATGAGCAATTCGGAAAAAAATATTCTTTTTGCCATGAGCGCAGCTCCTTTTTGGCATTGTGGGCGTACTATTACCAAAAATAGTATGCATTACATGATTGCACTTATGCCTGCTGTATTTATGGCTATTTGGCACTGGGGAATACCAGCTCTTGGGGTTATGTCCCTTTCTATTTTGGTTGCTATGCTAACAGAAGAACTTTTCACAAGAGTTATGCATCGCACATCCACTATAGCTGATGGAACGGCCGCTGTTTCAGGGCTTTTACTCGCCTTTTTAATGCCAGCTAACGCTCCTTATTGGATTGTTATTTTAGCAGCATTTTGTGCTATCAGCCTTGGAAAAATGGCTTTTGGTGGTTATGGCGCTAATCCTGTTAACACGGTTCTTGTTGGCTGGGCTATGGTTTTCGTTTCCTTTCCTGTTTTTATGGATCCAAACTCCATGCTCTTACAAACAGATTTTATTGATCCCCTCGTACGCCTTAAATATTTTGGAGCAGAGGCTTTACAAAATGCCTCTTTTACCACTTCAGGGCTTATGTTTGGAGAACAAATAGGGGCGCTTGGTGCTTCTCAAATTCTTGCACTGCTTGTTGGTGGATTATATCTTCTTGCTCGTGGCGTTATTCGTTGGGAAATTAGTCTCTTTTTTCTCATCGGGGTGCTCCTTGTGGCTGCTATTTTAAATGAAGTTGATCCTTCTAAATATGCAAGTCCTTTCTTTCATTTAATGACAGGTTCAACCATATTATGTGCTTTTTTCTTAGCAACCGAATTTGCTTGTGCTCCCGATAGATCGCTTGGCATGATACTTTTTGGTTTAACAGGCGGAGCTTTACTTGTTATTATAAGAACATATGGAGTTTACACTGATGGTGCTCCTTTTGCCGTCATGCTTGCTAACCTCTTATGCCCTTATTTTGATATGATCAAACCTAAACCTTTTGGGGTGAAGAAATGAAAAGTATCATAAACATGATTGGCGTACTTTCTTTACTTTGCGCCGTCGCTGGTTTTGGACTTGCGTATTTAAAACAAAACACCGCATTGCCCATTGAAAATCAATTATTGACGTATGTACAAGGCCCTGCGATTCTTAAGGTATTTCAAGGTATTGAAAATTCTCCCATTGACGATCGCAAAAGTTTTAAACTAGAAAATGGAAAATCTGTGAATATTTTTCCTGCCTTCAAAAATGGTGAACTTGTTGGAGTTGCTATTGAAGGTTTTGGGCAAGGATATGGCGGATCTATTGGTGTTATCAGCGGTTTTGATATTAAAAACGATGCGCTTGTATCCATCGGTATTACAACTATGCGAGAAACACCCGGCTTAGGCACAGTAATTGCGAATGACCCATTCACAAAAATGTTTGTGGGTAAGGCGCTCCCTGTTACTCTAAAAAAAGACGGAGGCGAGATAGACGCTGTTTCTGGTGCGACTATTTCTTCTCAGGGTGCGGTTTTAGCAGTTGCGGAAGCTGGCAGCATATACAATGCTCTTAAAGCTCAAATCATAAAAACATGGAAAGACGGAGACAATAATGAGTTTTTACAAGGAATTCACCAAAGGGTTGTGGAATGAGTTACCGCCTTTTCGGTTGCTCTTAGGTCTTTGCCCCGTTCTTGCGGTGACGAAATCCGCTCAAAATGGTTTAGGCATGGGAGTTGCTGTACTTTTTGTACTGCTCCTTTCCAATATAATCGTTTCACTTGTGCGTGATATTATACCGAAAAAGGTTCGTATCGCTTGTTTTGTTACTATCTCTGCCACACTTGTTGTTGCTGTTGAGTTACTTATGCAAGCCTATACATATCCGCTATATCAACAATTAGGTATTTTTGTGCCTCTTATTGTTGTAAACTGTATTATTCTTGGTCGTGCGGAAGCTTTTGCTGCCAAAAACCCTGTTTACCTAGCGGTTGCTGACGGGCTTGGCATGGGAATTGGCTTTACTCTTTCTCTTACTTTTCTTGGTAGTTTACGAGAAATTATAGGAGCAGGAACATTTTTTGGCGTCCCTGTTTTTGGTGAATACTATCAACCATTCACCATGATGATTGAAGCCCCTGGTGCTTTTATTTGTCTTGGCTGTATTCTTGGATTTATGAATTATTTAAACCGTATTCAGTCACGAAGAAAAGGGCTTGCTGCTCATAAAAACCCAACAGTTTGCGGTTCAACATGCGCCCAGTGTGGTGGTTGTTCAAAGGCAAATCTTTCATAGGAATGCTTAAGGAGTAATACATGGAAATTTTTGAGCTTTTCATATCATTGATTTTTGTAAATAATATTATATTAATACAAAATCTTGGTATTTGTCCTTATGTTGGGTGCTCCCGTGAAAAAGGGGTAGCCTTTGGTATGGGCTCTGCTGTTATTTTTGTTGTTGTCATGGCTACTATTTGTACTTGGTTTGCACAAAGACATATTCTTAATCCTTTAGGGCTTGGCTATTTGCAAACGCTTGTCTTTATTTTAATTATTGCCTCCTTAGTGCAATTTGTTGAGATGTTTCTTAAAAAATTATTACCCCCACTCTATGAATCATTGGGTATCTTTTTACCTCTCATCACCACAAACTGTGCAGTTATGGGAACAGCGATTTTAGTTCAACGGGAAAACCTTGATTTAGGTACGGGGATTTTATACGCATTCGCCACTAGTGCAGGCTTTTTATTCGCCTTACTTCTCATGGCGGGTGTGCGTGAACGGCTTGAAACATTACGAGTGCCTAAAGCTATGGCAGGAACACCGATTTCTCTTGTTATGGGCGGAATCATGGCGCTTTCTTTTATGGCGTTTAAAGGAATGGCTCAATAATTTTCATTATGGAAAAGAAGTAAGCAGTATAAGAAGCTTGAGGAAAATTTTATGGTAATTTCATCGATACTCACATTAGCAAGTCTTGGTTTTGTTGCGGCAGCCGTTCTTGCCATTGCATCTAAGTTTTTTCACGTGGACGAAGATCCTCGGGTTGGCGCTGTTATAGATGCATTGCCAGGGGCAAACTGTGGCGGTTGTGGCTACGCTGGTTGTGAAGGCTATGCCATTGCGGTTGTTAATGTGCCTAGCGTTGCTGCAAACCTTTGTGTTGCGGGAAGCGCAGAAATATCTATTGCTGTGGGCGAGCTCACAGGTAAAGTCGTTACAGAAGCAGAACCTCTCATTTCTTTTTGCCGATGTGATAAAGTGGCTGGGCAAGTACAAAAACGCTACACCTATCAAGGCATGCCTTCCTGTGCAGCAGCTGCTACCCTTGCACAAGGCGCAGACGTTTGCCCCCATTCTTGCCTCGGCTTTGGTGACTGCGTTGTCACCTGCCCTTTTGAAGCTTTATATATCGAAAATAACATCGTAAAAGTACGCGAAAATCTTTGTACAGGGTGTGATATGTGCACCCATGCATGCCCACGTGGAACGCTTAAGCTTATACCAAGAAGAGCACGTGTCATGATTACATGCTCTACCAAAGATAAAATGCGTGCCGTTATGGATGTTTGCAAAGTGGGCTGTATTCAATGCGGTAAATGCATAAAGACCTGCCCAGCAGGTGCTATTAGCACCGTTGGGGGACGCATCGACATTGATCAAATGAAGTGCCTTGCCTACGGACCTGATTGTGCAGAAGCTTGCGTAGCGGCTTGCCCTCGTTTCATATTAAGAAGTTCAACACCAAAGCCTTGCACTTGCGGTGGAGCTCACGGTGAAGCTTGTGAAACACATAAATCAGAAGACGAAAAAGCAAAAACTAAAAACACAGAAAAGAGCGAATAGAACACCACGTAAAGTGGTATCATTGTAAATGGATTTTTTATGCATAATGATTCCAATGTGAGAGGCTTTGCCTCTCGCGTTACTCCCTATTTCCCTGAGCGTTTTTCAGAAGCCAAGGGAAATAAATTCGATGAATTTGCCTGTTGGGTGGGACACTCTCTTTGCTGTCCCTTTGCGTAATACTCGCTATGCTCGCAAACGTCTACGCCGCCCGTCGGGGGCTGGAAACCTCATAGCTTAGTGTTTCTGTCAACTTTGTTTACAGAAACATAATGTGGGGGTTAGGAGGAGTTGAACTCCCCCTAAAAAAGAAAAAGAAAAAGAAAATTGGAATAACATACCCCTTTTACTTATGAGAACAGAAAAAAGTCATACAGATAACATGATATAAAAAATGCGTAATGTCTTTTACGTAACAAGAACGGAGCAAACTATGATTTTATCCCATAGACGACAATTTTTGAAAGCGAGTATTTTTTCTTGTGCTGCTCTTTGCCTGCCACACATTGCAGGAGCGACGCCTCAAGCACAAGTATATAGTGAAACACGTTTGCTTATGGGGACTCTTGTTAATTTAAAAGCAACGCATACTCAAGAAGATTTTGTATACGAAAGTTTTAATAAAGCCTTTGCAGAAATGGCGAGAGTGGAGGCCCTGCTTACTCGACATAAATCGAGCGCTCTTTCCTTGCTCAACACACAGCAAAAATTGATAGATGCACCAAAAGAATTAATTCATGTTGCTAAAGAAGCCCAAAGAATTGAACAACTCAGTCAAGGCGCTTTTAATCCTTCTGTTTTACCTGTGCTTGAATATCTTGAAACACATCGCAACACTTCAAAATCTGAAATCAAAGAACTTTTTTCACTGGTACAAAGAAACACAATATCCGTTGAAAATAGTTCTGTTCTTCTTAAGCAAAATGACATAAGAATCACTTTAGACGGTATTGCAAAAGGCTATATTGTTGATAAAGCCGTTCAAATATTAGAGGCGTCTGGCTTACAAGATTTCCTCGTAAATGCGGGTGGTGACGTGCGAGCTAAAGGTATGAAAAATCCTTCTTTGCTGAATCCTGAACCTTGGCGTGTTGCCGTAGAAGACCCCAATAAAGCAAATAAGTACCCCGCCGTCTTAACCTTATATAACCGAGCTCTTGCCACATCGGGCTCCTATGAAAAAACTTTTTCTGAGGATTTACACCATATCATTATGCCTCAAGCTTCAACGCTTATTTCTTCACCCATGCGCAGTGTTTCTGTGCTTGCACCCACTGCGATGGAGGCAGACGCCCTTTCAACAGCTCTTTCTTGTATGCCGCTTAAAAATGCGTTGGACTTCGTGAACGCAAAACCTTCCCTCTCTTGCTTTATAATCACCCATGACGATACTATATATCGTTCAAAAAATTGGGCTTAAAAGCATTCATTAAAAGGACTCTCCGTGTCAGAAAACATGTTCGATAACTCTCAAGAAAAACGCCTTGGCATTATTGCTGGTGGTGGTCAATTTCCACGTTTAATAGCAGAAGAAGCAAAGAAAAATGGTTATTATGTTGCTATCTGTGGGTTTCGTGACAATACGGATCCCACCCTTGCAGAATCTTGTGATGATTTTTCCATCTTAGCTCTTGGGCAACTTTCAAAACTCCTCAGTTTCTTCAAAGAAAAAAATATACAGCGGGTTTGTATGGCGGGCTCAATTAACAAGCCTAAGGCCCTTGATCTTCGCCCTGATTGGCGTGCGACTAAACTTATTTTTTCCCTAAAAACAAAAGGGGATGATGCGCTTCTTCGAGCTATTCTTGGAGAATTTGAAAAAGACGGCTTCACCCCTCTTTCTGCGGTAGAACTGCTCCCCTCTTTGCGCACCCCATGTGGAAATCTCACCGAAGAAATGATCATAGATACCATTCAAGCTGATATTACCTTTGCTTTACCTATTGCTAAGCAATTGGGCAACTTTGATATTGGACAATGCCTTGTTGTGCGTGAAGGCATGGTGATTGCCGTTGAATGTATTGAAGGAACCGACGCAACACTTGCACGGGCAGCGGACTTAGGCGGGCTTGGTTGCATTGCAATCAAATTAGCAAAACAAAGACAAGATCAAAGAGTGGATTTACCGTCTATCGGCCTCACTACTATTGAAAATTTGATTAAATATAAATACACAGCCCTTGTTATTGAAGAACACAAGACACTTTTTTTTGATAGAGAAAAAGCTCTGGATCTCGCAAAAAAGAATAATTTACATATTATCGCTCTCAATCCCAATACGGACATAAAAGAGATTTTAACAAGTTATAAGCCATAGAGAAACCCTCTTTTTACAACCATTATTTCTTTTATAAAATTTAAAACATAGAATACGTCTTTTAGCATACAAACGGAGCAGGCATGGGCATTTTGACAGATGGATACGTGACCGATATTAATTATACGAATAGTTTTTATCGCGATTTGACACCAAATTTTTTACGTCCAACCCTGCTTATGAATGGTACAGATTTTCCAAAGCGTAACGGCGAACCTTTTCGATACTTAGAGCTTGGCTTTGGCGCAGGCACGTCACTGAATATACACGCTGCCACCATGGAAGGTGAGTTTTGGGGCAATGATTTCAATCCTAATCACGTTATGGAGGCGGAAATCATTGCCCAAAACGCCCATTTAGATACACGTATTTTAGACGATACCTTTAAACAACTTGAAGAAAAAAGTCGACAAGGTTTACTCCCAAAATTTGATATGATTGCCTTGCACGGTATATGGTCTTGGGTCAGCCAAGAGAATCGCCAATATATCCTTAATATTATTGATAATAATCTAAAAGCTGGTGGTATTGTTTACCTAAGTTATAATGCCCTTCCTGGCTGGGCAAATTTTATGCCCATTCGTAACCTCTTCACAAGTCATGCTCAAATTTTAGGAAATGAAAGCCAAAGTTCCCTTGAAAAGTTTCAAGAATCCCTTGAATTTGTTCAGCATATCCTTGATGAAAATTTCAAATTCATCTCAGATGACCCCAGCATAAAAGAACGTATTCAAGAATTTGATATGAATAATCTGCCCTATCTTGTACATGAATACATGAATGAAAGTTGGAATGCTTTTTATTTTAAAGAAGTGGCGGAAACGTTAGCGTCTGTGCGTTGTTCTTTTCTTTCTTCCTCTCGTTTGCTCAATCATTTATCTGTTTCTCTCCCTAAGGAGACTGAGGCAAGAATAAAAGACACGAAAGATGTCATATTGCGTGAAACACTGCGGGATTATGCCCAAAATCAACAATTTAGATGCGATATTTTTGTAAAAGGAAAAAGCGTCTCTTCTGTCAGTGAACTCAATTCCACATTATCAGAACTACATTTCACGCTCAGCGCTCCCCTCTCGTCTCTCAGTTTAGAATTTAAAACTGTTATTGGCACAGTGGATATGGATGAAAGTATTTATATGCCTATTCTACAAGGGTTTACATCGGATAACTACATCCCAAAAAGCTTTAGACAAATACAAGAACACCCTTTTTGTAAAAATATCCCACCACAAAAACTCGTGGACGCTTTAGAAATTCTTCTCGGTACAGGCTATATTCACGCAGCACAAATACCAAGTAAAAAAATACAAGAACAAACAATAAAGCTCAACCGTGTTTTATGCAAAACAGCCATAAGCAATGATTACAGCAAAGTACTAGCATCTTCTGTACTTGGCAGCGCTATCGCGGTCTCACATTTAGATTTACTTATTCTACTAGCAAGATCGGAAGGAAAAACTCAATATAATGAGCTTATTCCCTATATAATTCCCATCATAAAAAAACTCGGTGGTATACAAGCCCCTGACGGGTCAACACCAAGCGACGACGATCTAGTCAAAGACCTAAGAAATGAACTTGAAAATTTTATTGATAATCGCTTGCCCTATTATCAAGCCATGGGCTTAGAATCGCTTTAAATATAGAGAGACCATAAAAAGGTCGTACATCACTCATTTTTACTTTTTTGGGGGAGTTGAACTCCACTCATTTAGTTTACTTTTTTTTGGGGGAGTTGAACTCCCCCAAACCCCCACATTATGTATTTTTGTAAACAAAGTTTACAGAAAATACTAAAAGCATGAAGTTTACAGCCACCCGACGGGCGGCATAGTCGTTTGTGTTTACGTAGAATGAATAAATACGTGAATAGACTGTTTAGATATAGAGAGCAACGTAAGAGGTAAAGCCTCACAAATTGGATGTCGTGGGCGCTCACAAAGATATCTAGCTTAATTCAGATTCCAATTGATTCAAATATTCTTGCAAGAAAACGCTGCGTTTTCCTGCTTCTATTCGGGCAGATTCTGTCTTCATAGTGTTTTTTAGTTTGAGTAATTTTGCATAAAAATGATCAAGAGTATACGCAAAATCATCAGGCGCACGGCTCACACAAAAAGGATCAATATCCGAATAGAGAGGTCGTCCTAGCTTTGCGCCCGTAAGAAAGCAGCGAGCTATGCCTATTGCCCCAAGAGCTTCAAGGCGATCAGCGTCTTGCACAATTTCTGCTTCAAGAGTACAGGTGTCAATATTGGCGCTAAAGCTGTGAGCAAGAATAGCGTGATGTATTTCATCATGATACAAAGCTGGATAATCAATACTCTTTAAAAATACTATGGCTTTATCCGCTGAAAATTGAGAACCTTTTTTACGCTGAGGGTCATCTTTGCTCAAAGAAAAACAATCATGTAAATAAGCAGCAGGAATAACAATTTCTGCCTTTCCCTTTTCTTCTTGACACAATTTTCTTGCATTTTTTACAACACGTAAAACATGATGCATGTCATGCGCTAAGTCTTGATCCATTTCCCCTTGAATAAACTCGAGAAACATTTTTTCATATATATCTAATGATTTCATGTAATGCCATACCTTATTTAAACAAATAAAAAGACGGGGTATACGCATTGATCCCACGTCATTTCAATGAGAGAGGTTTTGCCTCTCACGTTTCTCTCTATATCTAAGCAGTCTATTTGCGTACTTACCTATTCGCCGTAAACGCAAACGACTACGCCCTTATATATTGCGTTTTTTTACAAACAAAGTTTGTAAAAAAACGCTAATGAGGGGGGTAGCCTACCCAAAGGGCGACACCGTCGTTTACGTTTACGAGGCACGAGTAAATACGTAAATAGAGAGCTCAGATGGGGAAATCATTTCCCCCTAAAAAAATTCTTTTCTAAAAAAAGCAATTTTAAAACATATACTAATCAATAATTTGTAAGCGCAGATGTTTTCTTGGTGGAATTTTTTTATACTTTGTAGAAGGATAGCCAATCATGAGGCCTGTATATATGCTATGTTCTTTAGGAATATTAAAAAATTCATTCACAGGAGGATATAGTTTACTAATAGACATCGCAAAACCAGCCCAACAAGCACCAAGTTCTAAGCATGGTAAGAAAAGCTCAAGATAGGTAGTTGCTATTGTGCAATCAATTTCTCCGTAGTGATTCCCAACTTCTGTAGGACAGTGGCTAAAAACAAGGCAAGGGGCGTTACGAAAAATGGGGTCACCGCCTGCATCAAAATGTTGAACCATGCGTTTGAGTGATGGCACTGTGCGCATATAATCAATAATAATACCTGCTAATTCTCGTATCTTTTCTTTATTATTGATAAAAATCCATTCTGTGTTTTGCCCATTTTTTGCTGTTGGTGCAAAACACGCAAGTTCAAGCGCTTCTTTCATAGTTTCAAGAGAAACTTCTTTATCTTTATAATTACGTATAGAGCGTCGAGTTTTTGCAAGTATTTCAAATTGTTCTTTTGTGATATCCATTTTTGAAGATATTGTTTCGCCTATTTCTGAAACTTTATCAATATCAAGGCTTAGCGCATCTTTAGGGCAAACGGCTATACACTGCCCACATGCTATACAGGTAAAGCGTGCTGCGTTAGAATTTTTTACTTTTCCATCTGCAACAGATAGACAGTTTGCAGGGCAAACTTTAACGCAAAGAGAATCTCCACAACAAAGATCAGTATTAATATTAATAGACATATTATTCCTTATAATAACGTATTTATTTTGTCGTTAAGCTTTCTAATTATGCCCTAAAACACGGTATGCAATAGGCTTTGAAAGAATCAATCCTGTTTTTTCAAGATCAGAAAGTGCTGCAAAAATAGATTTTGCACTTGTATTATGAGTTGTAAAAACAATAGGAACACCTGCTTCACATTGTTTCTTTTGAATAACTTGAGCCAAACTCACATTTTGTTTAGCAAAAGCACCTGCAAGATCACGCAAAACACCAGAATCATCACGCACCATAAGGCGTAGATACCAAGGTGTTTCTGCACATTCAATTTGTAGAATATCAGCGAGTGGTAACTTATTAGTGTAATATCCTGTATTATCATGGGTATCACGCATGAGTGACATAAGATCACCAAGAATAGCACTTGCAGTGGGCAAACTCCCAGCGCCAAGGCCGTGTAAAAATAAAGATCCAACAGCATTTCCGTTAACATGGATAGCGTTAAATGCCCCTTCAACTCTTGCAAGCATGGCCTTGTGTGGCACTAAAAATGGCGCAACACCTGCTGTGATTTGCTTATTAATTTCCGATGCTTGCCCTAATAATTTAATAGTATACCCAAGCTCTTTTGCAAAACGTATATCAAGGGGATCCATGTGGCGAATACCGTGAATACTCATTTCTTCGTAAGGATAATGCACACCCCAAGCCAAGCGAATAAGAAGTTTCAGTTTATGCGCAGCGTCTTGCCCATCAATATCAAGGGTTGGATCCGCTTCTGCAAAACCAAGTTCTTGTGCACTTTTCAAAGCGTCTAGAAAAGGAGATTCTTTATCGGTCATTTCTGAAAGAATATAGTTACTTGTACCATTCAAAATACCAGTAACACTATTAATTTTATTACCAGCCAAACTATCTTTTAGTGTTTGAACAATGGGTATACCGCCTGCAACACTCGCTTCGTACGCTAGGCAAAGATTATTATCTTCTGCTAAAGCAAAAAGATCTTCTCCTCTTTCAGCTAAAAGCGCTTTATTGGCAGTAACAACGGACTTCCCTTTTTTCAAAGCTTCTCTTATGAGCATTTCAGGCGTGTCTATCCCACCCATCACTTCAATAATGACTTGAACTTCAGGGTCATTGACAATGTCCATAGGATTATCAGTCAGTTTTGTACCTTCTGGAACTTGGCGAGACTTTGTCAAATCACGAACAGCAACCCATTTAAGAAGTATGCTTTTACCCGTGCGACGCTCAATCTCTAAGGCGTTGTCGTGCAAAAGTTGCACTAAGCCTGTCCCAACAGTTCCGAGGCCAGCAAGACCAATAATCATTTTTTGCGTAGACATACACACCTAACTCATGTAAAAGTTGAACGATTTATCATAAATAAACATATTTAATATTTTGAATATTGCGAAGCGACAATCTAGGTTTATATCATAAATACAATAAAAGTCTATTATTATTTTCTAGATAAGTATAATACTCTTCCATTTCAAGATGTTAGCATATCAACAGGCTTTGCTTGTTTAAAAAGAAAGGGCAAATACGCAGCGATTGCATACCATAACGGTATAAATCACTGAGTATTTGCCCACATATTTTGACTAAAACTTTCTAATTTCGCCTTATTATAGAAACAATTTTCATTTTTCTAAAAACTGCATGAAAGTTAGCATTCAAAAGCGTATCATCATAATTATTATTTTTCATCACTCATAGAGATAGGAATAATAAAAGTATTTCCTTGGCGGAAAACTTGAAGCACCACGGCTCCACGTTTTTTACCTTCGGAATTGATGATTTCTGCGAGGTCTTTTGCTGTTCCCACTGGTTTTAAATTTGCAGCAAGAATAATATCTTCTGATCGTATACCAGCATGAGCCGCACGACCATTGGCTGACACTTCAAGAATAATAAGGCCTTGTGTATTCTTTTCTAATTGAAAAACACGTCTATCTTCATCAGTGAGAGGTCTCAAAGTAACGCCAAGACTTGCACCTTCCTGAGCTTTTTGAGGAGCAGAAGCTTGCAAACCAGTATTACGTTCACCAAGTTTCACAGTAAACACTTTCTGTTTTCCGTCACGCATAACAAGGATTTTTACTTCTGATTTTGGTTTGTAAGAAGCTATTTCTCTTGTAAGATCAGAGGAACTTTCTATCTTTGCATCACCAATTCTTATAACAATATCACCAGAACGAAGCCCTGCTTTCTCAGCTGGTTCACCAGGCATAACCGAGGCAATAAGCGCACCTGAATCTTGGTCGATACCAAGAGCTTTTGCGGTCATTTCATCAAGGTCTTGAATAGAAACACCAATCCAACCACGGCTTACTTTTTGTCCTGTTTTCAATTGCTCAACAATGGAAGCGGCAAGCTTACTTGGGATAGCAAAACCAATACCTTGGCCACTTGCTGCTATTGCAGTATTGATGCCAATAACTTCACCTTGCATATTGATAAGTGGTCCGCCACTGTTACCTGGGTTTATAGAAGCGTCTGTTTGTAAAAAATTATCGTATGGTCCAGAATGGATATTACGTCCCTTTGCACTCAAAATCCCTGCGGTCACAGTGCTGCTTAGTCCAAAAGGGTTACCAATTGCAAGCACCCACTCACCCACTTCAAGGGCATCAGAATCGCCAAATGTCAAAGTAGGCAATGTTTTATCTACCTTAACTTTCAAAAGGGCAATATCGGTTTCAGGATCCATTCCAATAAGTTCCGCTTCTACAGAAGCAGCCTTTGAGGTTGCGCCTTCAAGGTTGACAAATATTTTATCTGCACCCTCAACAACGTGGTTATTGGTAACAATATATCCATCAGAAGAAATAATAAAACCAGTACCTAAGGCGCTTTGTAATCTTTCTTTACCGCCACCTTGTTGGCCATTAAAAAATGGTCCAAATTGTTCAAAAAAACGTTCCATTCCAGGAGGCATTCCAGGAATAGCCCCACCAAAATTATTACTTTTCACAACACGTTCTGTGCTAATATTAACAACCGCAGGTCCCGCTTCTTTAACAAGGGGGGCAAAAGATGGTAAGTCTACTCTTGCAAACGCCGTTGAAGTAACAGCAAAAACGCATAATAAACTTAGTACCGAATGACGAAATATTTTATTCATAAAATTTAAAACTCCTATAATCTGTATTTAAGAATCTGAAGAACAAGTTCCACCACAAGAGGACTTACAGGAAGAACCTTGTGATGACATACCTAGTCTTGAATGGACGGGTCCCACTTTATATGGAAACGCGCCTGTTTTTAAAGGGCTTGGAGCGCTTACCATACGTTCTATATTTTGCTCTCCACATTTTGGACATACTGCTTTCTCATCACCAAAAACGAGATCTTCGAACTGGTTTTGACAAGCTGAACAATGAAAATCAAATATAGGCATAATAATATCCTTACTCTTTATAAAAAATGTTTTCACCTAAGAAAAATATTCTGAGGTAAATAAAAAGACATTTGTTGATATAATACTTATTTGCAAAGGTGCTTAACAAAACAATGCACACAATCATAAATAAGCATTCAATAAATATTAATCACTATTTTATATGTGGCAAGCTTTTTTTTATAAAAACACTCAATGTCAGGACTTGAAGGAGTTCAATTCGCAAAAAAACTAATGTTGAAACGAGATACATATTTTAGTGCTTTCTACGAGTTTTCACTTGTCATAATGCGCGTATTGTGCAACAAAAAGACATGCAAAAACTTATTACCTTATTATTTTTTATACTTTTTTCTTTTCAGGCTTATGCATCGGATTATGATGCATTTATCCTCAATTTTTTGCGTGTTAATCCTCAAAATAATTTCATAAACATTGAAATGGCACTTGGTGCTCCCACAAAGAACAATGTTGAGCAACAGCTTAGAAACGGACAAATACTTAAATTTATTATTGATATTGCCATATCACACGAAAGAACCCTTCTCCCCGCTAAAGAAATTTCACGTTATTCCACTGAATATTACCTGCGTTATGACCCCCTTACTCGTCAATATATGGTCATCAATGAAGCCAAGCCGTCCATAAGAAATACGGACGCAAACTATTTATTTAAAACACTTATTAGCAATCTAAATTTTAAAATTCCTGCAATGCTAAGCAAGAATAAACATTACATAATGAACATTAATGTTAGCATCAGGCAGACAACAAACCAACCTTGGATTCAAAAAAACCTCTTCTTCCTCTCTGATAGTATTATTCAACCTGCGACATTTAAGTATGAATTTGATTACTAAAAGGTATGAAAAATTTTATGGATTTTAAAAACATATTTAGAAAGCGAAACATTCAAAATAACGAGGAAAAGACAACAAAAGAAACCTCGTCTGAACAAACGCTTATCGTAAAAAAAGAAAATCAAGAAAATTTTTCAGCGACACCAAGTGATTTTGATTCAAATACGTCTCCCTTTTCTGACAAAACCACGCAGGAATATGAACTTAATACTGCAAATGATGCTCAGCAGGAAAGCAACTCAGCACAATTAAAAAACAGAAAGCATCAATTAGAAATTATATCTGCCGCCCTCCTTTTATTGGTTATTATTCTTGTAACATGGGGGCAACTTGATTATTTTGGCACAGACTCATGGACATTTTTTGTCCTTGTCAATGTTAATGCCATATTAATGCTAGTGGTTCTTTTTCTAGTTGCAAGAAATGTTGTGCGACTCCTAGTAGAAAGGCGACGCAAAATTTTTGGGTCACGCTTAAAAACACGCCTTGTACTTGCGTTTTTTTCTATTTCCTTTGTACCTATTCTCATTATGTTTTTGTCCGCCAATAAGATTTTAACCACAAGCGTGAACTATTGGTTTACAGGACAAGTAGAAAACTCCATGCAAGCTGCTCTTGATGTTGGACAAAGTTTCTATAATGCGGCTTCTAGCAGACTTAAACTCACCACGGAAATTCTCAGCCAAAAACTCGTAGAATCTCCTGAGAATACATGGACAGCTCTTATTTCAAAGCATAAAAAAGAAAACCAACTGACCCTATTAGGCGTCATGGAGAAACAAGAAACTCCTGCACCAGAATCTAAAATTACCTACACAGAAAAAATTTGGATTGCCAATGATAATTTCAATAACGTCTGGGAATCAATAAGACATTCTATAAACTTTCAACAGATCGATGAGTCGAACTTTGAATCCCTCCTATGGGCAGATGCCATGGGGGATTACGTTATTGTTGCGCTTCCAGTACCACAGCATCAAGGTGTCTATATCATTGCAGCAGAAAGCATAGGCAAAGGTTTACTCACCCAACTAGATAAAATTTCTGAAGGATTTAAGGAATATACAGAACTAAAAAACCTCAAGCAACCCTTGAAACTTTCTTTTTCCCTTATTTTAGGTCTCTTGAGCCTCATAGTACTTTTTGCGGCAGTATGGCTAGCGTTTAAAATTTCAAGAGAACTGACTCTCCCTATTCTCGCCCTTGCACAGGGAACAAAGCACATTGCAGAAGGCGATTGGGACTTTCAAGTTACAGGCAAAGGACAAGATGAACTAGGTCAACTTGTTGACTCTTTCAACTCCATGACGAATGAAATGCGACATAGCCAAGACAGACTCAAAAAAATGAATTGGCTCATTGAAGAAAAAAATGAAATGCTCATCGAGCGAAATCAATATATTGAAGCAATCCTTGAACATATCACAACAGGAATTGCAACCCTTGATGAAAAAGGGACTTTATTAACTATCAATAAAGCCGCCTGCGATATTTTTAGAATTCGAGCAGAACAATACGAAAGCTTACCTGTAAGCATGTTTCTCTCCGAAAAAAACCACACTATGATATCTGAAATGTATGACTTTATTCAAAAAAATCCTCGAAAAATGTGGGAACGTGAAACCGAGCTCGTACGCGAAGAGCAATATCTCAAAATATTAATTAAAGCTGTTGCCTTACCAGTTTTTATGAAAGAAACAAGAAATCTCGATGCAGAATCATCAGAATTTTTCAGCGAATGGGAACAAAAAAATCCAGCAAGTTCAACAAAAAACAGCGCCTACCTTACAGGTAGTATTATCCTTGTTATTGAAGACATCACCGAACTCTCCCAAGAACAACGCCTTGCCGCATGGCGTGAAGTCGCACAACGCATCGCCCATGAAATTAAAAATCCACTCACACCCATAAAACTTTCCACACAGCGCCTTCAAAAAAAATTCGCTCATACTATAAGCGACCCTGTGTTTACGCAATGCACCGAACTCATTATAAAAGAAGTTTCACGCATGCAAACAATGGTAACGGATTTTTCCACTTTTGCAGCCTTGCCAACAGCTTGTCTTGAAACGGCAAACCCCGTCGCTATATTACAAGAAATTGTGAACCTCTTCACCACAAGCCATCCAAGCATTGACTGGCAGCTCACAGAAAAATCACCGATTCCAGACATTTTACTAGATAAAAAAGCGCTACATAGGGCTTTATTCAACATACTCAATAATGCAGCCGATGCTATTCAAACACACACGCAAAAATTACTGGAAATCTCAGCAGAAAAACAAAATAACCCAAATACTCCATATCAGGGACATGTTGAAATCCTATACTTTATCACTAGTATGGATTCTAATAAAAATCAAATTACCATCGAAATACAAGACAATGGTGCAGGAATTGATGCGGAAGAAACAGCACGCCTCTTTGAGCCATATTTTTCTAAAAAAGCCACAGGAACAGGTCTCGGTTTAGCCATTGTTCGTTCTATTATTAGCGATCACGGCGGCACAATCAGCGCACACCAAAGAGAAAACGGCACTTGTATTCGTATAAACCTGCCATATAATCCTACAACATAAAGAACTATATATGGAAATCATACAAAAACAAAACCTACTCAATATACAACAACTCAATATTTCCTTTGATGAAAAAAATGTTGTGCAAGACCTCAGTTTATCTATAAAAGAAGGGGAAATTTTTTGTCTCGTGGGCGAATCAGGAAGCGGAAAAAGTCTAACCGCTTTATCCATACTAAAACTACTCCCTGAACACGCAAAATACAGCGCCAAGGAATTAAGCTTTAAAGGAAAATCCCTTCTCCCTCTCACAGAAAAAAATATGTGCAACCTACGTGGGCGAGAAATTTCCATGATTTTTCAAGAACCCATGACAAGCCTCAACCCCGTCATGAGAGTATCAAAGCAGGTTATGGAAGCTATCAAAATTCATAACAAACTACCAAAGAGTGAAATGCTCGCCATCTGTACTGACCTCTTCAAAAGTGTGGGCATCGCTCCTGAACGAATGGACGATTATCCACACCAATTATCAGGTGGCATGCGTCAACGTGTAATGATAGCCATGGCACTCGCCTGCTCACCTGCCCTTCTCATAGCAGATGAACCAACAACAGCGCTCGACGTCACCATACAAGGGCAAATTCTAAGCTTACTGAAAAAACTCGTAAAAGAAAGAAATATGGGACTACTACTTATCACCCATGACCTTGGGGTCGTCAGCGAAATCGCAGACACAGTAGGCGTTATGTATGCAGGTGAAATAATGGAGCGCTCACCCGTAAAAGAGTTTTTCAAACAAGCACTACACCCCTACTCAAAAGCCCTCATGGCATGCATGCCCTCAGCGATGAAAAACGAAAGACTCGTAAGCATTGCCGCCGCCACCCCGTCTAAAACTGAACAAGAAACATCATCATGCGTTTTCTTCTCTCGCTGTCTCGAAAAAACCGAGGCCTGTCTCACCCCGTCTCAAGTATACAAAATAGAAGAAAGAGAAGTTCGCTGTCAGTTATATAA
>CAMQVJ010000034.1 GCA_947038175.1 uncultured Desulfovibrio sp. | reverse complement strand
GTCAGTGTACTTATGCTTTGCCCTATAACATAGTATGGCGGAAAAGTTTATGATAGTGAGCCAAATAAAAACCCATGAGAAAAACCCATAAGATAAATCCTTTTGATAAGTCCTTATCTGACACCATTATTTCTTGTATTTCTTTTTCCTTGTCGTGCTATAAAGAAGTTGTAACACCAATGTCAAGAAGAGTTGCTGTGCATACGAGTATTGTTACCCTTTTTTTAGCAATTATTTTAGTACTCATTTCTCTCGATTTTGAGTTAAAAGCGAGTTCCGTAATAGGTTTCCATGCCATGAAAGATTTCCAAACAATTTCCAAGCGAATGCAATCAGAAAACTAATAAAACTAATATGCTGATGAATAGACTTTCCAATTTTCCATATTTTCCATAAGGCACTTATTCACCTTTTTTGGATAAAAATGATGCGATTATTCTTATGATGTGACCCCTCGAAGCAAAGATTTATAGGCGCATAGAGAGGGCTTATTTCAGTTCGTCTTATTTTAGAATCTACAGTAATTAAGTTTCTAATGATGGCTCCAATTATCTTCCTTGAGCGTTCCTTAAATTCTCAAAAATATTCTAAACGAGATATAAATATTAAGGCGGGAACTTCGTCGCACATTCACAGCGTAGTTTTTTGAATAGTGGTTTTGAATCAAAAAGAGTGCTGTTCCATGCAGGACAAGTGAAGCAATAAAACACATTTTTTTGATCGTGAGAGAGTGGGGTAGGGTATGCGAATAAACGTCTCTTTTTGGGAGTGAAAAGCAAGCAAAAATGCCAAGAGCTTTGCTTGACGAGATTGTGCACAAAGGTATACACAAAAGTAGATTACTAAAAAATATTATTCAAATAAATAAGTGACTTGTGACTCCTGATTTTTCTATATGTCAACTCTTCTTGTGAATGCCAGTATATTTCAAAAGGCTTACGAAATTTTGTTTCGTAAGCCTTTTTTGCTTTTTGAGAGACTCCCTTCTCTTTGAGGAGGAGCCTTTTAGTCTTTTTCATCCAGTCTTTTTATCTCAGTGCATCACGTTCATCTTGTTCTTTCGCCAATCTTTGTCCGCTTGGGGTGGTGCAAAGCCCACCCTTGCATGTACATCTCAATTCAGATGGTAATTGACGCCCTACTCTAAAGAGGGTTTCTGCGGATTCATCAAGTGGAATAAGCGGATCAAATCCCCCCATAACCATATTAGCACAAACCACCGCATTGGCTGCTGACATGGCATTTCTGCTGATACATGGCACTTGTACAAGCCCTGCCACAGGATCACAGATAGTGCCTAATATATTTTGCAAAGCACAGGAAGCGGCATCAAGAGCTTGTTTCACTGTTCCTTCCATCATGGTCACAAGCCCTGCCGCCGCCATAGCAGACGCCGCACCAGGTTCGACCTGACATCCGTATAATTCTGCGGAATAATTACAATCTTTAGACATAACAATCCCTACAATAGAAGTCGCAAGCATGGCTTTTACTTTATCTTCTTGGGAAAGTTTGAGATGATTGGCTACGCCTAAGACCGCACCAGGAAACACCCCAGCTGAACCGCCCGTAGGTGCGCATAAAACGACACCCATAGCGCTGCTATATTCCATGGTCGCCATTGCCCAAGGAACAGCGGTATTGAGAACACCCATATCAATTGCCTTGGGGCTTGTCTTGACGAAGTTTTCAATTTTGCCAGAAGTGGGCTTTAAAATTCCTTGCATGTCTATATCACCCTTGAGGGCTTCTTTTGAACTATTTTCCATAGTATCAACAACATAGCTCATATAATCGAAAACTTCTTTATGCGTCCAGCCACTTCTTGCCATTTCATAGTCAATGCCAAGTTCCCATAGGGTTTTATTTTCTTTCTCTGCTACAAGGTACATTTCTTGTGCGCTCATAAACGGTAATTCTGTATTGCGATGAGAAGGCACAACCAAAACTGGCTCTAATATTCGCACACTCATTACATTTGGAATATATTGCAAAGATTGGAGAATTTCAGCGGTAGGGGCTGTGCGTTGTTTTATATTAATAAGCCCTTGATTATCCTGCACGGACAAACTTACGCCTTCATTGTTCGAGATTTTTGTCTTAATTTCTTTTTCAATTTCTTGGCATTTTTTTTCATCGCCTTGAATTCTTACTAATATCTCGTAGCAATCGCCTACAATACCAACATCAAATCCATCTATTTGTAATAGTTTAACCGTTCCTCCGCCTGTAGAATCAGAATAAACTACGACGCTTTCACCTTCGGTATTTTCTAAAGTAAGGCGAGCAATATTAGGTACTACGGGCGGAAAGTCAGCTATCTCGAAAGAAAATTCTAAGCCAGCATCTTTTGCTAATGAAAAAGAATCACGAAGCCGTGGGTCTTCAGGTCTATAGCCAAGCAACCCATTAACAAAGCCCATGTCAGATCTTTGTCCTTTATACATAAGTGTATAAGCACCATCTTTAGCGAACTCAATGAGTACTTTTTTCAATTTGCCATCTAAAAGCTGTTGACACAAAAAACCAATTCTTGATGGGCCACAGGTGTGAGAACTCGATGGACCTACCATGGTAGGACCCACGATATCATTGAAAATACTTGGTTGTTGTCTTTGCATACGTACCTCAGCTAAATGTTTTTACTCTATTATATTAAATAAAACCTTGTGCCTAATTATTATATGGATAGCATATGTTTTTATATTCATCAAGAAAATATTTTTCTAATAAGGTTTACTCACTGTTTATTTGTTAAAAAAATAACTAAAATATATCAATATATTATGATGTGTATAAAAATACTTGTAGGCTTTTTCTGTTTTTTTACTTGACATAATCCACAAAGAGTATGAACATGACTTATACCTAACTAGGCATATGTTATACAGTGAATATTTATTTTTCACCTTGTACTTATTTACTCAATAACAAGCACAAGAACCTAACATAACGAAAGAAACTTTTGAAATCACCAAAAACCAGAGGAGTGGTCATGAAATCTTTTAGCGTTAATATTTCCGATGCCGCATTAGAAAATATCAAAAACCGAGTTGCGAATTTTCCTTGGGATGCAGTGGATATGCCAGACGATGGCGGCTGGGCTTACGGCACAAACAAAGAATATTTAAAAGAACTCTGCGACTATTGGGTCAAAGAATACGATTGGCGTAAACACGAAGCACGTATGAATAGTTTTCAACAATTCATGGCGCCTATCGACGGCCTTGACATGCATTTCATTTACGAAAAAGGTAGCGGCAAAAACCCAATGCCTTTGCTTATCAATCACGGCTGGCCTGGATCAGTTGTAGAATTTCTTCATATCATTGAACCTCTTGCACACCCAGAACGCTTTGGCGGAAAAGAAGAAGATGCATTTGATGTTATCGCTCCTTCTTTGCCTGGCTTTGGCTTTTCAGGGCATCCAAAACGTCCAATGGGCCCACGTCAAATGGCTGTACATATGAATAAGCTCATGACAGAAGTTTTGGGTTATAAAACATATTTAGCTCAAGGTGGCGATTGGGGCAGCGTTGTTTCTAACTGGCTTGCTTATGACCACGCTCCTTCTTGTGCTGCTCTTCATGTAAACTGTGCTGGCATGCGTCATGCTAAAGGCCCACAAACTCCTGAAGAACAAGAATGGCAAGATCGCTTGAATCACGACCAAATTACAGAAAACGGCTACCGCACACAAATGGGTACAAAGCCACAAACACTTGCATACGCAATGGCTGATAGCCCTGTTGGTGTAGCATCATGGATTCTTGAAAAGTTCAATACATGGTCACATACCAAGGGTGATGACGTAGAAAGCTCACACAGCAAGGATACTTTGTTAACCAATATTATGGTATACATCGTAACTAACACTTTCAATACGGCATCATGGGTTTACTATGGTCGCCGCATTGAAGGTGAATCACTTGTTGGTAACGGAGACCTTGAACGTGGCGGACGTGTGCTTGGTGCAGATGGTCGTCGTGTAGAAATCCCTACAGCTTGCGCACTTTTCCCTGCTGAAATGCTTGAATGGCCTCCTCGTTCTTACTGCGAACGTATGTATAACGTTCAACGCTGGACAAAGATGGATCATGGCGGACACTTCGCAGCGCTTGAAAATCCAGATGCACTCGTAACAGATATCCGTGAATTCGCGCGTACATTGCGCAAATCTTAGTGTTTAGTATTGGTATGATATAATTTTATACCAATTGTGTTTTGTGGCCACCTTATAGGTGGTCACATTACCACTAACACGACAAACAATATTGTAAGCAGGGTGGTACATATGTTCAAGCCAAACCGTTTAACCTTGATTGACAAGGAAACCATAGAAAAAATTCATATAGAAACCGCTCGAGTTCTTGAACAAGGTGGCGTGAATTTTGAAAATGAAGAAGCATTAAAACTGCTTAAAGACGCTGGAGCAATTGTAGACGGAAAAAACGTCCGTATCCCTACAAAATTGCTTGAAAAAACTATTTCCCAAACACCAAAAAGCTTTACCATGAGTGGTATGGATGCCAGCAAAGAATTTTGTATCGGTGAAGGTCAAACACGACCAAGAACAGATCCAAGCTTTGGCCCAACTTTCATCCATGAAGAAGGCGTTGGCAATCACCTGCCAACCATGCAACATTTAGTGGAATGCTACAAATTACATGAAGCAAATCCCTTTTGTGATATTGCAGGCGGCCTGCCTGTGGACCCAATGGATATTCCTGCCGAAGGTAGAAACCTTGTACTCCTAAGAGAAATGCTACGCCATATTAGCAAACCTCTTCGTATTTTCAATACAAATCGTAAAGAATTTGCAGAAATGTGCGCCATGTTTGAATTGGCCAAGGGAGAAAAAAACTACCTTGATTCACATAAATCTCTCTTTATTACTATCAATCCCCTCAGCCCTTTGAGCTATGATAATCTACCTTCAGAATCTATGATTGTATTTGCAGAAAAACATCAAGTTGTATGTTTGCAATCATGCGCTTTAACAGGTTTTACTTCCCCCATGAGCCTTCTTGGTTCGACAGTATTGCAAAACGCAGAAGTTTTAGCAGGTAATGTTTTGCTTCAAACTGTAAACCCTGGAACGCCTTTTCTCTTTGGTGTCACATCATCTAGAGCGGATATGCGCACGGGTGCTTATGTTTGCGCTTCACCTGAAGCTGACCTTATGAATATAGCCAGTGTACAGGTTGTTTCTGATTATTACAAAATCCCCACTCGTATGATGTGCGGTATTACTGACGCAAAATATGCCGACGCACAAGCTGGTCTTGAAACCATGCAAACCATGATGACTGCTGCATTAGCAGGCGTAAATGTACTGCATGGCTTTGGTTCAACCGATGGCATGAATGGCACGTCACACGCAAAATACCTTATGAGTCAAGAAATATTCTCACGAGTATCATGTCTCCTTAATGGTATCAGCCTTAACAATCAAGATTTATCCGCAGATGAAATATTAAGTACAGGCCCTGCGGGTACTTATATGATGAATGAAGCCACCTTAGACAACTGCCAAGACACATGGAGCTCTACTGTTTCCACACAGCTTCCCCTAAGTCTTTGGGAAGAAAAAGGGTCAACAAGTTTGGCTCAAAGAGCGCATAAGTTGGCATTAGAAACTATTGAGGCAGCTCCCGATATGATTATCAGCCCTGAAACAGACAAGAAACTCGCTGAATTTATTCAGCTATCTGGCTATAGCAAATAACCGTTCTCACAAGCTATTGTTAATGACTAACAAGCATACCCTAAGGTATGTGCAGGAGATTATATGCAAGAGAAGATAGACTATAAAGAGGGACAACTTAATATTCCCTTATTCATTATTTCCATGATTTTAGTGTGTGGCGCTGTTGCCTGGGGTCTTTATGATAATGTTGGCTTCATGGAAATCATGAAAGCCACAAAAAGTATTCTCGTAGATAAAATGTCCTGGTTTTTAATTATTTCCATTAATGGTATTGTGGTAGTTTTGTTTTATCTAGCGTTTAGCCGTTATGGTGATAGACGACTCGGTAAAGACACTGACAGACCTGAAATGAGTACTTTTAGCTGGATAGCCCTTCTTATTAGCTGTGGCGCTAGTGCTGGTTTTTGTTTTTGGCCTATTGCTGAACCTCTTTGGCATTATTATTCCACTCCCTACATTGCAGCATCAGGAACACCTGAAGCTCTTGTGGTTGCTCGTAGTATATCTCTTTTTCACTGGGGCTTACACCTTTGGGGATTGTTCTGTATAACTGGGCTTTGTATCGCATATCCTGCATTTCGTAATAACCGCCCTTTGACTATCCCTGGTGCTTTACACGGTCTTTTAGGTGATAAATGTATGACAAGCCCATGGGGTAAAATTGCCGAAATTTGTGCGGCTTTTGCAACTCTCGTTGGTGTGGGTGCAACTATTGCTCTTGGCATGCTTCTCCTTTCTTCTGGCGTGCGTGCGATTTTTGATGTTGATGTGACTATTTATATGCAAGCTGGTATCATGGCAATAATCATTGTTCTTTATACCTTAGCTGCTTATTCTGGCCTTGATAAGGGAATCAAATTCCTTGGTGATTTGAACGCCTATCTTTGTTTTGCATGGTTTGCCTACGTATTACTTGCAGGCCCAACAAGTGTCCTTCTTGATGGTATGGTTGAAACTTGGGGTGCGTATTTTGGTAATTTATCAACTATGGCAACTTTTGTGGACGCATCAGGCGAAGCTAATGGCTGGCACGGAGACTGGAGTATTTTCTACTACATGTGGAATATCGCTTGGGCGCCTCTCGTTGGTGGTTTTGTTGCTCGTATTTCTCGTGGACGTACCATTAGAGAATACATTTTTGGAACACTTTTTGTACCTACAGCGGTAGCCGCTATTTGGTACGGTGTTATCGGTACAGCATCTCAATACGTAGTTATCAATGACTTAAATAATCTATGGGAAGTGGTTCAACAAGATCCTGCCATGGGTATTTATTCTCTTATTAGTGCGTATGGTGGCGGTATGTTCTTTATGGTACTTGTTTTCATTCTTTGTTGTACTTTATTGCTTACCTCTGCTGACGCTGCTTCTTACTTCCTTGCTATGCTTATGTGCCGTGGTAGCTTACATCCAAAGCCAACCCAAATGCTTGTTTGGGGCGCAATGATTGGCGTTTTAGGAATTATATTCCTCTCCTTTGACGGTATTAGCGGTGTTCAAACCGCAGGCGTTATAGCAGGTGCTCCTTTCATTTTCATTCTTATTGCTATGATTATCTCTATATTCAGAACACTTAGATCAGAAGAAGATAGCAAGAAATAATATACGTATTATTGGCTTTCTATGTAATTTTATATATTCGAATGTCATTTCAATGCGAGAGGCTTTGCCTCTCGCGCTCTCCACCAAAGGACATGATGTCCTTTGGAAACCTCACATGAGGTCTTGCCACCAAAAGGGCACGGAGTAATTGACTTTCCATGTTTTGAATTTTGAATAGGCTGTGTGTCTCTATTATTTCGATAGAGAGATACACACGAATAAAATCCACAATAACCATAAAATATAACGAGGTACTTTATGTCTCTTCCTACTTATGCTGAAATCAAAAAAGTTGTAGACGGAATGCAAATTCCTACCAAAGCTTTTATTGGTGGAAAATTTGTATCTGCTCTTAGCGGTAAAACTATACCGAGCATGAGCCCAATCACTGGCGAAAAACTCGCTGACTTCGCTGCTTGCGGCAAAGAAGACGTTGACGCCGCTGTAAAATGCGCTCAAAAAGTTTTCAATAGCGGTGTTTGGTCAAAAATGCACCCTACTGAACGTAAAAAAATATTATTGAAATACGCAGACCTTATTGAACAACACACCGTTGAATTAGGCGTTCTTGAATCCATGGATAGCGGAAAGCCAGTTTCAGATTGCATCACTATTGATGTACCTGAAGGTGTTCATGCTCTTCGTTGGCATGCAGAATATGCCGATAAAAACTACGGTTTATTTTCTCCTTCTGGCGATAGTTCCGTTGGTATGATTACCAAAGAAGCTATTGGCGTAGTTGCATGTATTATTCCTTGGAATTTCCCTCTTATGACTACTTTGTGGAAATTAGCACCAAGCCTTGCTGAAGGTAATAGCATTATTATTAAACCAGCAAGTAACACAACTTTGTCTACCTTGCGTCTTGTAGAATACGCTACCGAAGCTGGTCTTCCTGAAGGCGTTATCCAAGTTATCACTGGTTCTGGCAGCATTGTTGGTGAAGCTCTTGGAATGCACGAAGGCGTAGGAGCTATCAGCTTCACAGGTTCTACTGAAATTGGTAGAAAATTGCTTGAGTACTCCTCAAAAAGCAACTTGAAGAAAATTGTTCTTGAGCTTGGCGGCAAAAGTCCTATGGTCATTTTAGATGACGTAAAAGACCTTTCCAATGCTGTAAACAACGCTTTATTCTCTTCTTTTTGGAACTCTGGGCAAAGTTGCACAGCTAATTCCCGTATTTTTGTACCTGAAAACCGTAAAGAAGAATTCGTCGAACTTATGGTTGCAAGCCTTAATGAAACTTGGAAAATTGGTAACCCTCTTAATCCTGAATTCAACTACGGCACGCTCATCAGCGAAGCACATTTCAAGACAGTAATGGCTCACATGGATCAAGCAATTAAAGAAGGACATCGCATGGTTTGCGGTGGTAAAGCCCTTACAATTGAAAAAGGCTTATTCATCGCTCCTACTATTTTTGTTGACCCAACTCCAAATTCTGATTTGATGAAGACCGAACTTTTTGGCCCTATCACTTCTGTTATTGGTGTAAAATCTAACGAAGAAGCTATTGAAAAAGCAAATGATACCGAGTATGGCCTACAAGCTACTATCTTCACAGAAGATCTTAGAAGCGCACATAAATACGCTCGTGCTATCAAAGCAGGCACAGTTTCTATTAATAGATACTGCGAAGGCGACATCACAACACCTTTTGGTGGCTTAAAAATGTCTGGCTTTGGCGGACAAGATAACGCTGCTGCTGCTCATGACCAATACACAGAAGTTAAGACTATTTTTATAGATCTTGATGCATAATGATTTATTGAGGGAAAGAGATTTTTAGAAGAAATTCTCTTTCCCTCGTCAATCATCTTATTTGCAATTTTACTACTAAACACACTCACAATCAATCTACCAAAGTCAAGCAAAAACAAATACATCTACTCATTCTGCTCTTATTATATGTGCTTGCAATCCCCATTTCAAATTTACATTTCCCACATATCACACACATTTTGGAATTTTCCACATAGCGCTCACCTTTAAATACTTGGAGTTCAATATGGAATCGACATTCTTTCCTTACTTTGCAGCCTTTATATGGATTGGCATACTTTTCATGCTTGGAGTTTTTTTACGAGCCAAAATTAAAATTTTGCAAACCTATCTTGTCCCTGCGTCTCTCATTGCAGGCGTGATTGGATTTGTGCTTGTCACCCTTGGAGTCATTGGTATCCCCACCTCTAATGGTTGGCAAACTATTCCCCACAGCGTCTTTAGTATTATGACCTATCACCTCTTTGCCTTTGGTTTTGTAGGTATCGGTTTTCTACAAAATAAAAGTGATATTGCAGGAAAGGTTGTTATCCGCGGCGGTCTTTGGATGGTGCTTCTGTGTGGTCTAATTTGGGCCATTCAAAGCCTTATTGGCAAAGGCATTTTTGAACTTTGGCATACACTTTTTGGTGGTGATTTCTACACGGGGCTTGGCTACCTTGTTGGTGCAGGTTTTGCGCAAGGTCCAGGACAAGCGCAAGCCCATGGACTTGTTTGGGAAAATACCTACAATATTGGTAATGTTGTAAGTGTAAGTCTAGCCTTTGGTGCTATGGGATTTTTCGCCGCTGTACTTATAGGCGTTCCCCTTGCAAAATACGGCATTAAGAAAGGGCTTTTACAACAAGAATATTCAGGCAACCTTTCCCAGAGTTTTTTACGTGGTATCATGGCAAAAAACGAAAATCCTCCCTGCGCTTTAGCAACAACCCATCCAGGTAATATCGACAATATGGCCTTTCACCTTGGGCTTATGTTATCTATGTATGGGCTTGCATATCTTTTTGGTTTATTATGGACAAACCACATGCCCACCGCTGTTCAAAGCCTTGGCTTTGGAATTATGTTTTCTTGGGGCATGGTTTTTGCGATGTTGACACGATATATTATGAAAAAACTTGATATTATTCACTTAATTGACCCGCAAACAACACGAAGACTGACAAGCACGTGTGTTGATTTCATGATTTGTTCTGCTTTTATGGCAATAAACGTTGAAGAATTAAAGTCCGTCGCAATGCCTTTTATACTCACTATCATTTTTGCCACCCTCGCAAGCCTTCTTGTTATTATGTGGTTTGCACGTCGTGCTCCTGAGTTTGGCTTTGAACGAGGGCTCGCTTGTTATGGTTGCTACACAGGAACAGTGGCTACAGGCTTACTCTTACTGCGTATCATTGACCCAGACTTTGAATCTCCCGCAGCTATTGAACTTGCGGTTATGAATGCGTTTGCCCTTGTCACCTTGCAACCTTTATTAGCAGGTTTCCCTCTTATTCCAATGGAAGGCTTTCCTATACTCGCCATACTTATTGGCTATGTAGTCATTTCCCCCATAGCCTTTTATGTGTTGAGGTTGATTAAAAAACCAAGTTGGTAAAGAGTCACATAAAAACAGACGGACATAAAAAAACAAAAAAGTCCCACTCAAAAATTTCTATATTTACGAGGGGGACTTTTTACACGTCAATCAAATTTTTGATTTTCTATCATATAAAGCTACAGTTTCTCTTTTATGTATTTATACACGTCAAAAGGAAAGTCTGGATTTGTACTTTCATTAACAAGAAATTGATCCACTTTTTGCTGAAATTTCCGAGTATTAATACGTATAATACAAGCTTTTTCTTCTAGTACTTTTTCTTCATCTTTGGCATAGCTTTTACTAATTTTTTTAGAAAACAAATCACCCACTTTATTCGCTGCAAGTGTCAATGCCTCTTGAAAATTACTGTTCAAGCTTTGAAATACAGACTCATTAATAGTGATACAGGCTCTTGAAAATAAATGGTTTGCATCTGTCAAATACGGAGCAACCTTGTGCAGTTTGTGTTGCAAAAGAGAATCCATAGGTGCATCAGCAATATCTATTTTATTATTGATAAAGGCATTTTTTTCACTACCCCATTGGCAATTTACAGGCTCTGTCCCAAGGGCATGCCATATCTTCTCATAAAAAGGAATACCAGGCACAGCCATACGCATTCCAGCCAAATCCTTTAACGTAAAGCATGGTTTGCGTGCCAATAGAATGCGAGAAGGTCTATACCAGTTATCCGCTAAAATTCGAATACCATGTTGCTTTATGGTATTTTTCTTCATTTCTTCATTAATAGGGCTTCGAACATATTGCTTTAAGTGCTGAATATTATCAAAAAGAAACGGTACACTCGTGATACCCCAATCTGTTTCTAAAACTTCAAGCCATTCCACAGCAGCACCAAACATATCTTGCTCACCAGAGGAAACCTGAGCTATTTGCTCTTTGCCATTTCCAAGATCAGAGGAGTGATGAACATCAATACGTAATTTGCCTGAAGTCAATTCAAAAACTTGCTGGGCAAAAATTATATGAAATTGTGTAATGAGAACTTCAGGTTTATTAATCCCGCCTAAAGAGAGGTTTTTTGAAACTGCGGAGCTATCCGCTGATAGAGGTCGAACATGGGACGTTTTCCCTTGAGACCTGATAACAAGCCCTTCATTCACCAATATTTGTATAGCACGGCGAATAGTTTGGCGTGAAACACCATAAGAAAGCCCCAATTCTTGCTCTGAAGAAAGTTGCTCATCAGGAAGAAATTTGTAGCTAGTGATTTTCTTTTTTATATCATGATAAACTCTGAGATACATGGGGACAGCATTCGCTAGCGCACCTAAATCATCAAGCTGTATCATTTCAACTCCTCTGTTTTTAACGCATAAATTTGAACCTCGCGCAATGAAATCGCAATTATCGCATATTCCCCTTACTCAATGAAGAGGAAAAAAGGTTGTGTACTTAAACAACTATTAATACTATCTATACTAATTACCCTATGAAACGCAACAAAAATCACATATTTCAATTTTGAAAAGAAAGGAAAAGAACTTAGGATTATTTTAAAAATCCATTAACTTTATTTTTTATTCATAATTCTGCTTGAGCAAGAAATATTTGTCAAGAAGAGTTGCTGTGTGTATGCGTATTGTTTCCCTTGAGCGTCTCTTTTGGGAGTGAAAAGCAAGCAAAAACGCCAAGAGCTTCCCTTGACAAAACTGTGCCACAAAGGTATACACAAAAGTAGATTGCTAAAAAATATTATTCAAATAAATAAGTGACTTGTGACTCTTGATTTTTTCTATATGTCGACTCTCCTCTTGGGCACCACATAAAAATATTCAGTAAGGATTATATGCTAAAAAGCTATAATCCTTCTTTTTTTGTTGAAGCTCTGTTTTAAAAATGGGAAAGAGTATTTCGGCTTAGTGTGCCAAAGTGGTGGGGCAAATCCTTACCGAGGATGCCAATGACGGTCTTTATGGATTTTGGGACTGCGAGAGATTGAGCGCTTGCCGATGGCTTCCGTGCTCGGTGCAGACCGTCACACCCTTCGTACATAGACAGGCTAACTCGTAAAGTTGTGGGCTAAAGCAAAGAGAGCAATCAATGTTTGGTAAATCTCACTTCAAAATGGCTTCTTCGTCCTCACCTATCAGAGCCTTTGGCACTGTTGTTGGCGGACAGTCACGTTACGCAACAGGTTCGTATGCTGACATTGAATCCTACGCACTCGTTTCTGGCCTTGCCAAGGCACAAGCTTCGCGGCAAATAATAGTCTTTTATACGGTGCTTTCTTTGAGTACGGAAAAGCCAATGTTGACATAGCAAACACCTATGACAACACCAGAGTCACCACCGATGGCGAAAGCGAATATTATGGCGTGGATTATTTGCTCCTTTAAACCACCCTTTGACATTGGCATTGAAGCCTATGTTGGCATGCGTGAAGGTGTGTCTGCTAAAGTCCAAATGAACTACGAATTCTAAGACGGATTCGGATGTGATAAGTTCTGATGTGAATCGTTTACAAGAATATGCTCTTCCACGTATGGAGTAGGTAAAACCATACGACCACAGCACGGCTGCTATCATGGAATTGATAGCCAGCATCAAACTAGCTGCTGATAATTATTTGATTTCTATCAAATAAACGGCGATAGCTTGTTTGTGCATCTAACCTATAAAGAACTTGCTCTTTAGCACGATTTGTCAAATAATCAAATTAATATCATTAAACCCACATAAAAGAAGTTGACAAAAATGAGCGACATAAAGACCTTGTGGGCTATAATAAAAAGATAAGAAATAAGATTTTCCCACACAAAAAGGACGTATGATTTTCGTCATACGTCCTTTTTTGTTTTCAGGCTATGTGCTTAGTTTTCCATCATTTCCAGTAATTCTCAACACTTTTTTTATTATTTCTATTCATTACTTTATTGGTGTAAGTGCTGGCATTTTCCATTCACCAGAGGTGATTGCTTCTTCTGGTTGATAAAGACGCATAATAAAGTTCCAGCCATCTTCTATAGCAAGGCAATTTGTTTTTTCATTTTCACAATTACCAAAGTAAAGTGTATAAGAATCATCTTTATTTGGTGTTGCTATAATATTACTAATGCTTGGTGCGCCGTATTTTGATTCAAAGAAATAGCCGTTCTTGTTGTAAATGCTAATAGACCAAAAGCCTTTCACTGGAACATCTTTTAGTACCATTTTGAATGCATCACCCTTTTGAGGTGTTACATTAAGATAATGCGCACCTTCGGAAGGAAGAGCACCAAAAGCAGCAGCAGCTCCTAATAATAAGCCAATTGGATCTGCCGTTTCTTTTGATCCAAACATGCCTTTTGTGCTATCCTCTAAGGCAAAAAGATCGATAAGCATGTCAAATGTTTTAGTGTAGCTTGCCATTTCCCACTTGGGCATTTTATACGCTTTGTTATTTTTAGCTGTAATTTTATAAGCATCTTGCAGTTTATTTACGGCTTCAATATCTTGTGGGTTATGAGGGTCAACAAGGGTGCGGACAATAACAAAAGCATAATCAGAGCCAACATTAGCAGGGTTTAGTTCATATTCCCCTTGTCCGTAATGAATAAAATTGGTATATCCATCTTCATTTACCGTCATAAGAGACATGTAACGATCGCCAGAATCAGGCAAGCTTATCGTTGCGCCCTTGCTCACATTAACCACAGCACCACTATACAAGGTGTCTCGATTCATGCGGATAGTTGGTTGCTTGGCAATGCTTACAGGTGTTCTAAACGAATACCATTTATTAACGCCACCCGCTAGTTTTTGATAATCATTCATTTGCATACTGCTTTGAACATGGGCAAAATTTTGATAGTTAACTATACCTTCATTTTTTGAATTTTTCATAACAGTTACCGTGGCAACCGTTACAGCACAAGCACTTATGGATAATAAAGCGATACATGCAAACATAGGTAGGAAAAACTTTCTTGAAAAAATTGATTTTAACATTTGTACTTCCATTAGGATAATTTCATTCGATTATTGTATAATACCACTTAATGCCCATGAAATATAATAGTAGATTCGATAATCTAACTTTTCATAATCACAAGGGCACGAAGTGACACGTTTTTATTTCTAAATCTGTGCTAAGCCTTTTATCTGGCTAATATTTTATTTTATTTGCTCAAGCGCAGGCAATTCCCACTTACCAGAAAGAATAGCTTCTTCTGGACGGTATAAGCGAACAACAAAATTCCAACCATCTTTTATAGCAAGACAATTGACGTCTTCTTTTTCACAATTACCAAAATAAATAGGATACTCCCCGTTTTCATCCGGTGTTGCTATAATATTATTGATACTTGGTGCGCCATATTCTGAATCGAAAAAGTAACCGTCTTTATCGTAAATACTAAAAGACCAAAAACCATCCACAGGAACATCTTTCATCACTATTTTATAAGCTTTACCTGATTGGTCTGGTGATATATTAATATACTTTGCATCTTTGCTTGGTAGTCCAGCAAAACCGCCTGTTGCACCTAATAAAAAGCGTACAGGGTCTACTTCTTCTTTAGAACCAAATGTTTTTTCTGCATTTGGCAATATGGAAAATAATTCTAAAAGGCTATCAAAATTTTCTTTGTAGCTTGCCATATCCCAATTAGGAAGCTTGAAAGCAATATTTGATTGTGAGACTATTTTGAGATTATCTTGTATATTATTAACCGCTTTTACGTCTTTAGCATCATTTGCATCAACAAGGGTACGGACAAGAACAAACGCATAATCAGAACCTACATTTTTAGGATTAAGTTTATACGTGCCCTTTCCATAATAAACAAGATTGGTATATCCATATTCATTAGATACCATAAGTGAGATGTAGCGCTTGCCTACGTCTGGCAAAGTAATGGTTGCGCCTTTGCTTACATTGATAACAGCAAAGCTATACAAAGTATCGCGGTTCATACGAATGGTTGGTTGCTTGGCAATGCTTACAGGCGTTCTAAAATAATACCATTTATTAACGCCACTCGCTAATTTTTGATAATCATTCATTTGCATGGAAGTTACTGCTTGGGCGTAATTATCTATTGTAACTGGTATGTTAGCATTGGCAATCCCTACTAGAGGAATAAATGCAGAACAAAATATCGCTAACACCGCTCTTTTCAGGGTAGAAACTAAATAATTCATCCAAACCTCCTCAATTCTTATCTTTTATTTTTCATATATAATACTATGTTTTTATATATAATTCTGTATATTTACATATTTCTATGAAAAGAACAAGGTGTTTTATAAAAAAAGGCAATATATTTTCATGCAAATATTTGTACTCATTGTATTATACTACGCTACTCGCAGTGCTTGCACTGTTTTAAATTAATCATCTTTTATATCTAAGTATATACTGGTGTTACAACTTCTTTATAGCACGACACTACCAATGACAAAATTGGTCAAGCTATAATCGAGAAGCAATCTGAAACATGTAGAGCAAGGGAATACTTTGGTAGGGGCTAACGCAAGCTTTTGTTTTGCTCTAGGGTTCCGAGATACAAGGACTTGTACGAAGCGTTTTTGTTGTAATTTCTTTTTGACTGATGTTTTCTTCTTCATGGTAATTCCTTTTCGCTTTGTTAAATGGTCCATTCTATAGATACAAAACAAGACTGATGCTTTGTGTCATCAGTCTTGTACTTATAAAACTAGGTTACTTTTGTTGTGTTGAATTGTTTGATATGTTTCTTATATAGGTATTACATATTATCCTAGAAGCAATATAAAACACCAATACCAAGAAACTCGGACAGCTAAGATTCAAGTTCGTCGAGAAATCTTAACTTTGTTTCATATTATAGTGTGGCGGAAAAGTTTATGAATGTAAGCCAAATAAAAAACCATGAGAAAGTCCTAGGATAAGCCCTTTTCTGACACCATTATTTCTTGTATTTCTTTTTTCTTGTCATAGATAACCAAGGGCGTTCCTGTCCGTGCCGCTATTTTGGCTGCTTCTTTTGCAGATTGGTGCAAGGCTTCGGTTGCCTTAGCAAAATATTCCAGAATTTAAGGACTATATCCTTTTTGATTACGTATTTTGTTTTCCATGAAAAAATTCCTTAGAACGGGTTTGTACTTTGTGTGGGAAGGTGTGCAGTTGACTAGCGTTATCAAACAGCATCCATTTATTGATGATTTGCTTATAATTGCAATGAAAATATTGACAAAACTTCTCAATGTATATAATAGAAGAAATGTGTTCACAATATAACAACAATCATCCTTACACTAACGTATATTCATTCCTTGTTTCTTGCATTCATTTTGTTTTTAAGTCTTTATAAAGCATTAATGAACGTATGCCTCACCCCTATCTATAACTACCAAGCAAAGCCGTAAAAGGAGCTTCTCTGATGAAATTCATTAAACTTTTTGTGTTTATTTTAGCAACGTGTATTGCTAGCCCCGTACTAGCCCAAGCAGAAATTATACCTATACGCACGGCGTGGCTATCGGAATACGAAGCCTTCCCTGCATGGTATGCTCATAAACAAAAATGGGATATTAAAAATGGGATTGAAATTGAATTTAAACAATTTGCAACGGGAAAAAATCTTATTGATAATATGGCAGCAAGCAAATGCGTTATAGGTGGCTGCGGTGGCGTTCCTGCGATGCTTGGCATTCTAACAAACGAAATATATGTCATTGGAATTGGAACGGATGAAACAGCAGCCAATGTTATTTATGTAAAACAAGATAGCCCTTTATTAGAACTTGTACAGAATAATTCTAAAGAAGCCAGTATGATTATAAAAGGAAAAACATTTCTTCTTCCTTTACAAACAAGTGCCCATCAAATGTTTTCAGCGTGGCTTAAACAGCGTGGCGTGATGGAGAATGAAGTATTCATTGTTGATACAATAGCAGAAGAATCGCTTCCCGCATTCGTAGGAGGAATCGGCGATGCCGTAGCTCTGTGGTCACCTATGACCTATGAAGCTGAAAACTTGGGACTACAACGCCTTACTAACGGTACAGACTTAGGCATTACACAACCCACCCTACTTATAGCTAACCGTGAGTACACTAATAAAAACCCAGAACAAGTAAAATCTTTTATGAGTGCATACCTTCAAGCGGTAGATGCTATCCAATCTATGGACGTAAAAGATGCAGCCATTCTCTATCAAGAATTTTATCAAGAGTTTACGAACAAAAAATTGGAATCTCATCATGCTGAAAGAGAAATTAAAGACCACACTATTTTTAATAAATTAGAACAACAGCGTATATTAGAAAGTAAAGAAGATGGTGGGGATATGCATACTTGGCTTGAGGATGTTATCGAGTTCCACGGAAAAACAGGGGCATTGAGCCAGCTACAAATAAAAAAATTACAAGAATTAAAAACGGTAACATCAGATTTTGTTCAATAGAATTACTCGCCTCTCGGTAAACTATAAGAACCTTATAGATATAGTAATTCTTAGAAAAAATATCTGCCTTCAAAAAAGTACAGTGCACAAGAAATTGTGATGGCGATATACTCCTCACTCTACATTTATCCCGAATCCCATGCCTGGAATAGAAGAAAATTTTTACTTCATTTCCTGTCTTAAAATCCTTTTTATACAAAGCGAATCAAACCTGATTCGCTTTGTTTTTTAAGTTCTATCCAAAATAGAGAAGTAAAAATTGCAATTCACTTGACAAAAACATAGTTGTAGACAATAATATAACCATGTTGCAAATAAAAGAACAGTATTTTTAAAAATTTGTCTTTTCATGACGATATATAACGAAAATAAAAGATCGTAAGAGGGAACTATGAAAAAGCCCGTTGCTTTTATTACAGGCGCAAGCCGTGGTATTGGTTTTGCCGTAGCACAGGAACTCATTCATGCAGGATATCACTTAGCGCTCATAGCGAAAAGTGAAAGCAATCTTGAAAAAGCAAAGCAATCACTTATAAACGAATATAATTTATCTGGAGACGATATTCCAGAAATTTATCCTGTCGATGTTGCTAATATCCTGGCGGCTAAAGAGTGCGTTGCAGCAGTAAGTCAACGTTTTGGCACAATTGACCTTCTTTTTAACTCTGCTGGAATAAGCATGCCAGGAACCTTCGATCTCGATCCTGAAACATTCACAAAAATTCTCGAAATAAATTTGCTCGCCCCCTTTGTTTTTATGCAAGAAATTATCCCTATTATGAAAATAAATGGTGGGGGAAAAATTATCAATATGTCTTCAAAGAATGGAAAAGTAGCGGTAGGACATCTTGGAGCGTATTCCGCCTCAAAATTTGCTCTTATGGGTCTTACTGAATCCGCCTTTAGAGAACTTTCGGCGCAAAATATTTCCATAACTAATCTGTGCCCTGGTTGGGTCAATACAGATATGGCTCACAAAGAAGGTGCGTCACAAAAACCTGAGAATATGATACAGGTAGAAGATATTGCCAAAACGGTTCGCTGGCTTCTCTCTATGAGGAATAATGTCCGCGTTATGGATATTATGCTTGAGTGTGCTAATGATGTCGAGCATCGTGGAACGGTGCAGCTAGCAAAACTGAACGCGCTCAAAGACAGACACTTAGAAGAATTTAACTCTTTAAAGATAGGTTAGTTCTATGAAAGCACTTATAGAAAATATCCAGCATTTTAGCCTTCACGATGGACCAGGAACACGCACCACACTTTTTTTTAAGGGTTGTCCTTTAAAATGTGTATGGTGCTCCAATCCCACAACACAAAGTTTTGAAGCGGAATTATTGTTTAAGATGGATCAATGCCTTGCCTGTGGTACCTGTGCCGCTAAATGCCCACAAAATGCTCTTGATTTTACTGAAGGACAAAAGCCCACGCTCAACCGAGATCTTTGCAAGAATTGCGGGCTATGTGTAAGCACCTGTACAGGCAGAGCTTTAGTTATGGCAGGCAAAAGCTATACGGTCGATGAGGCCTTTAAAATTATAAAGAAAGATATCCTTTTCTATCAAAACTCTAATGGGGGAGTCACATTCTCTGGCGGAGAAATGCTTTCACATCATGAATTTGTTTTAGATCTGATAAAACGCTGTCAGGCTCTTAATATTCATACAGCCGCAGAAAGTTCAGGCTTTGCCCCTTATAAAAACCTTTTTGCAGTTGCCTCTAACCTAAATATGCTTTTTTTTGACATAAAACACATTGACCCCATCGAACATAAGAAAATCACGGGGCAAGATAATATTTTGATTTTAGACAATTTGCAGCGCCTCGTAAAAGAAGTGAATACGCCCATACATATTCGTCTTCCTCTTATTCCTGGTTACAACGATGACGCTGAACATTTAGCACAGTACGGCACTTTTATTTCTTCTCTCGTTGGTATTGTTGACTTGGAAGTTTTACCTTATCACCGACTAGGAAGCACAAAGTATACCATGCTTGGTAAAAAATATGCTCTTGAAAATATAAAACCCCAAACAAGTGAAGAACTAAAAACTAAAGTTGAAATTCTTCGTGAGCATGCACAAAATGTAAAAGTTCTCTGTACTGGCTAATGCCATACAGTACAAATACAAACACTCAATCACGATTTAAGGAGTTTGACATGAAGCTTACAAAAGAAATGCGTATGGATCGCATTATGCGCCTTAAAAATCAATTTTTTACCCATCCTCCATCTGTATGTATTGAAGGTGCTATTGCTAAAACAGCAATATTTAAAGAAACTGAAGGCGAGGTAATGATTATTCGCCGAGCAAAGGCTTTCAAAAAACACTGCGAAGCAAAAACAATAAACATCCAAGAGGGTGAACTCATTGTGGGTAATGCAGGTGCTGTCGCTCGTTCAATCCATGTGTGTCCTGAATTGTCTAATAATTGGATTATCAATGAATTAGACACAATGAGCACAAGATCACAAGATCCTTATCAAATTACCGAAGAACAAAAAAAGCAATATAGGGATACTATTTATCCTTATTGGAAAGGTAAAACCTTACGTGACCACTGGAACGCAACCGCACCAAAAGAAATATTAGACATTGTTAATATCGGTGGTGTTATTGATAATGATGTAAAACTTGAGTGCACACCAGGGGACATGGTGCCTGCTTTTCCAAAACTTATTTTGCCACTAGGCTTTTTAGGGCTCAAAAAACTTGCCGAAGAAAATTTAGAGAATTTAGATCTAAATATTATTGAAAATCTTGAAAAACGTGATTTTTGGCAATCAGTTATAATTTCTAGTGAAGGTTTTTCTGTTCTGTGTGAACGTCATGCACAAGAAGCAAAAAAACTTATGAAAACGGTGGATAAGGCACGTAAAGAAGATTTACAGCGCATAGCAGACACTTGTGAATTTATTGCACATAATCCTCCAAAAACATTCCATCAAGCAGTACAAATGGTTTATTTTGTGTTTGTAGGTCTCTTTATTGAAGGAAATGCAGGAGGTTATTCTCCTGGACTACTCGATCAATACCTCATGCCTTTTTACGCAGCTGATGTTGAAAGCGGCATGCACGAAGAAGAAGCACTTGAGATAATCGAAAGTCTTTATGTCAAATTTGGGGAACAAATTTGGTATTGGAATGCAGGAGCTGCAAAGCACTATTCAGGTTTCTGTGCATTCCAAAACATTGCTCTTGGTGGTTTAGATAAACACGGCAATGATGCGGTGAACCCTTTAAGCTATCTTTTATTGCAAGCAGCTATTGATGTTCAAATGGTACAACCATCTATGTCAGTACGTCTTAGCAAGAAAAACCCTGAAGAATTTTTCCTTAAAATTACAGAATTAATACAAACAGGTTCTGGTTTTCCTGCCATTTTTAGTGACGAAGTGGGCTATAAAATGCTCATGAAAAAGGGCATTCCCGCTCATATAGCCCATGAATGGGCACCAATTGGATGTGTTGAAGCACAATTAGCCGGTCGTCATTTCCAATGGAGTTCTGCTGGACACTTCAACTTAGGCAGTGCGGTTGAATTTGCCATGACCAATGGGCTTCACCTTAAAAGTGGTAAGCAAGTAGGTATAAAGACTGGTGATCCTGCTACATTCACTTCTGCGGAAGAGTTTGAACAAGCGGTTTATAAACAGTTAGAGCACTTACTCAAAAAGTTTTCCACCTCTCAAAATATCCTTGAGCAACTACAATACTCCCATCTCCCTACTCCTGTAGCGGCTATGTTTACTATGGGTTGCATTGACAAGGGTATGGATCTCTCCCACGGTGGGGCAGAGTTTAATACTGGTCCTGGCATGAATGGTAATGGGGTTGCTGACTTTGTTGATTCTATTGCCGCAGTTCGCCACGTCATTTTCCATGAGAAAAGCTCTAGTATGGCAGAATTGGCTAAAGCCATCCATGCAGACTTCAAAGGCTTTGATTTATTGCAACACAAACTCATCGAAGCTCCTAAATGGGGAAATGACGATGATAGAGCTGACATTATTGTCTCTGAACTTTCAGAATATCTTGGAAAAACCATTGGAGAATACAGAGGCAAGCTGAATAATGCAAAATTACCAGCTCTTTACCCTGTGTCTTCTAATGTTCCTCAAGGTATGTCTGTAGCGGCGCTCCCTTCTGGTAGACATGCTTTCAAGCCTTTGGCTGATGGTTGTTCTCCTTCTCAAGGGCGTGACATTGTAGGTCCAACAGCTATTTTACAATCTCTTGGCAAAATGCCTCATGAATGTATTGATGGGGGTACTTTGCTGAACATAAAACTTACACCAGCGCTTGTTGAAGGAATGGAAGGCAAGGCTCGTTTGTCGTCTTTTCTTAAAACATTTCTTGATCTTAATGTTTTCCACGTACAATTCAATGTTGTCAACCATGAAATATTGCGTTGTGCGCAAAAACGTCCTGAAGATTATAAGAGTCTCTTGGTGCGTGTTGCAGGGTATAGTGCTTATTTTGTTGAGCTTAGTACAGATATACAAGAGGATATTCTCAGCAGAACACCTCACACTATCTAGTATATAAGTATACCAATTATAACTTGTTTGCGAGGCTATGCCTCGCAAACAATATTTGAAAACCCAGAACCTATAATAAAAACAAAAAATGGAGCTATCATGAATGCCCAACATCTTACTATTTTTGATCCTGAGAAAGCTATTGAAATAATTAGTTCAACACCACCCAATGTGGTGGAGGGCACTCCAAAAACGACCTTGTGGCGTTGTTATTGGAGTGAGGATAAAAAGATTCATGCAGGGTTTTGGCGTTGTGAGGATGGTTCTTTTACTATTGAGTCACACACAAGCAATGAAATGTGCTCCATATTAGAAGGGGAAGCCATTGTCGAAATGGGAGATGGAACCAAATACACCTTAAAGGCTGGTGATAGTATATTTATTCCATTGGGTATTAAAAACACTTGGCATGTAAAAAATTACGTACGTAAAAGTTATATTTGTTACTTGCCATAGTCTTTTTTATCGTTTTAAATATTTCACAAGGCTTGCAATTTTTAGGAAACAAGAAATTGTAGTCTTTTCGTTAGAAATATTATTAAAAAATGAATACGAACAGTATGTTAAATGTAATTTTATTTTACTTGACAAGATGTTTTACCTTGGTTATATTTTATTTAAGTGAACAGCGTTCACTTATTGTAAACACTTAGAGAGGAATTTTCGCTCTCACGATGTTCCAGTCGTAAAATATCCATCATACTAAGACGGCCCCATTCATAAGTATAATTGTCTAGTAAATCTCACAGCCATAGGAAAAACTCAGCCAGAGTTTATATGTAAAGGTAGCAAACAATAATAATTCTTGTTTGGAAAATGGAAACTAGTATCTAATTAACAGGAGAGTAAACATGAAGTTATTCAGAAAGGTTGTACAAACTGTTGGCATTTGTTGTCTTACACTTAGTTGCGTTCTTAGTGCACAAGCAGCAGAAAAAGAAATAAAAATGCTATTCCCTGACCCTTTTAATGCTGCGTCATTGTATCCTGAAGGGCAAGTCGTTGGTGTATATCACGCTTCTCTTGATTATAACATGAGAAATCACCCTGCTCTCAAGGGCAAATATAAGATGCGTTGGGTAGGAGATATCTATAAATCTCCAGAAGACATTCTTAATGCTGTTGTTACAGGAGCTGGTCACTTTACATATACAACTCCATTTTTCATAGAGCAATTTGATTCTGACTGGCGTGTACTTCTTGTTCCTGGCATGTTCAAAGATATGAACCACTTTATCCGTGCAATGGACACTCCTGCATGGAAAGAGAAACAAGAAAAGCTTGCAAAGACACGTGGTTTTCGTGTCCTAAAATGGACTAACTCCATAGGTAATTTCTTCATTTTCACAAACAAGGGACCTGCGAATACTCTTGAATCGCTTAAAAATCAAAAGATTCGCTTTGCAGGTCAACAAGCATACGCAAACGCATTCAAAGCTCTTGGGCTTATAGGTGTCGCAATGCCTTACACAGAAGTTGTTTCTAGCTTGCAAACCAACTTGATTGATGGGGTATTAGATAATATTTTTGCACATGAATATTATGACATGCCACGTACCGCAAAGCACGTGATTCCTTATCATTTTGGCGTAATGCCTCAGGCTCTTGTTGTAAACAGCCAATGGTGGGATTCTTTACCAGACAAAGAACGTGAAACTTTAGAATTTATTATAGAACTTACAGATGCACAAAAATATTTTGATGAAAACGAAGCTAGCCTTTTAGAATGGTGGAAGACAAATCCTGATGGTAATGTTGTTGAGATGTCTCCAGAAACGTTAGCAGAATGGAACAGATTGATTAAAGATGCAAATAAGGACTATATCAAAGACATCGACTCTGCATTAATCGAAGCTATTAGAAGTACAGAAAACCAATAATTATTTAAAATGCCAATGGGTATTCGTGTCCATTGGCATTTTGCCATTAGGGAGTATGTATGGAATGGAAATCAAAATTATCTAAGATGAAAGAGTATTATATAAAATTTTGGGGACTGGTTTTCTTTGTTGGAGTAAGTATAAATTTTATTGAAATTATATGCCGAACAGTCTTTAATTTTTCTTGGGATCTAATGTATGATTTGCCTGTTTGGATTACTATTTGGTCCGTTATGATGTTGGCTGGCCCAATCTTACCAGATGGTGATCACGTTTCTGTAGACATGTTGCGAGATGTTTTCTATGGTCCAGTCCGCAAATTCTTTGAACTCATCAATATGCTAGCATGCATTGTTTTTGGGCTTATTATTAGTTATGGCGGTATTACCGTTGTATCGCAATACTATGATTTTCAAATGAATATTATTCGTATTATATCTGTCCCCCGGTGGATGGTAGAAATTTGTATCCCCATAGGTATGGTGATGTTTACATTATTTTCTGTATATCAATTCTTCGTTGTTTTTAGAACAAAGTATGAGAAAATAGAAAAAGATACAGACCAATATACCTCATAAATGACACAACAATCTACTTTTGGAGATTAGTATGGATTTTTTTGATTATATGGCAATTACGACAATTGTGATACTTTTTTTGATAGGTACGCCATTAGCAGTAACATTTAGTATTGGCTCTATAGCTATTATGATACACACAATGGATCTTCCCATTGCGAATATAGCTCAAATTTTTTTCACCACCATGAGTTCATACCCTATGTTGGCGATGCCATTCTTTATCCTTGCAGGTAATCTTATTCTTGCTGGAGGCGGAATGGGGCATCTACGAGACTTCATGAGTAGGCTTGTAGGTCATTTACCCGGCGGTATGGCTGTAGCCATATGTATTTTTGCCGCATTTCTAGGCTCTATTTCAGGTTCTGCTACGGCGTGTCTAGCAATCATTGGAACAATTTTTGTACCTATGATGGTAGATACAGGATACTCTAGAGCGTTTGCTTCTGGTTTGGCGGTTACGTCTGCGGGTCTAGGGGCGGTTATTCCTCCCAGTGTTTTTATGATTGTATTTGGCGCTAGTAATAGGGTTTCTGTTTCTGATCTTTTTGCTGCTGGTGTTGGTCCAGGATTGCTTGCAGCTTTTCTTATGTGTCTTTTAGCAGTCAGAATTTCTATTAAACGTGGTTACAAGGGAGAGGTGAAAGCATCCTTTGCACTTCGCTTTGATGCCTTTAAGAAAGCATTTCCTATTATTCTTATGCCTCTCATCGTACTAGGTGGCATTTACTCAGGAGTATTTAGTCCAACACAGGCAGCATCAGTTGCATGTTTTTATTCTTTGTTCGTGGGTATTTTTATTTACAGAGGCATTAACTGGCCTGTTTTCATGAATGCCTTGGTGGAAACCGTACGCCTTAGCAGTATGATTTACTTTCTTGTTATTGGCGGCGACTTATTTGGTCGAGTACTAGGCTATGTCGGCTTACCACAACTAATTTCTGAATGGGTTCTTAGCTTTAATTTTACCCCTATGGCATTCTTATTTGCTGTACAAGCACTTCTTTTAGTCATGGGCTTTTTCTTTTCAAGCTTTCCAATGGTTGTCATTGTTCTTCCTCTTTTCTTACCGAGTGTTATTGAGCTTGGTATCGACCCTGCGCTCTATGGCGCATTAGCGGTATTTTGTTCCATCATAGGAGAAGTTACCCCCCCTATGGGACCACAATTATGGATAGCTGCTCCCATATGTAAAGAAAAAATTGGTAATATAATGCGAGAATCATGGGCGTTCTTAGGTGTACAAGTATTTACTCTTATTCTTGTGACCATATTCCCTTCGATATCACTTTTTCTCGTCCATCTGCTTCGATAAAAGAACAAGATAAGCAAAACAAAAAAGACCGGCGTAATAACGTCGGTCTTTTTTGTTTAATATTGACAATGTATAATTATACTTTTCTTCTTTCACTTAAAATTTTACTTAAAATTTCACTAAAAATTCTATGATTAATCTCACTTGAAAAATTATTTAGATAGAGCAACGTCTTTTATTGAGAGCCAATATACATTTCTTACCGTGTAATATGACGACCCTAAGTAATTATATCTAACTTGTTATGTTATTATGTGCCATATAGGACATTATATCATCTGCCGTTTCTTGCAAAGGGCCTAGCATTTCATCCGTAAGTCGTTCTATTCCGCCTAAATACCCTTGAGAAACGCTTAGTGCGTATTTAATAGGCACATCTCCAACGATTAATGGAATCGCTATGGATTTTAACCCAGGCGCTAACTCATCAAACATAGTGGCGTAGCCATTTTCTCTCACAAAATTCAAATCTTCAAGCAAGCGTTCTTTGGAATCCACCGTATAGCCTGTATATGTAATAAACTCTGTTTTATTAATATAACTATTAAGTTGTTCTTCTGGTAAAAAAGCTAAAAGGGCTTTTCCCAAAGAAGAACAATAGGCAGGAATGGTTTTACCTACCTGGAACTGTTCATAATGATGAGCTGTTTGCAATATATAAACAACTTCTTTTCCATTCCATTTTCCTAAATTACATACTCCGTTATTATTTTTATTTTTTTTAAATAATTCATTCATAAATTGTGTTACCAATTTTTCAAAATCCATTTTAGGTACAACGCCCTTACTTAATTCAATAATCTTCCCTGTTAATACGTAATTGCTATTATCGTCTTGGTCTACATAGCCATATAGGCGCAACGTATTTAAAAAACGAAAACTAGAGCTTTTTTGTATTCCCATATATCGAGCAAGTGTAGTGACAGTAACCGATTTATGTTCAACCAAAAATTCAAGTATCTGCAAACCTTTTTCAAAAGTTTGTACAAATCCAGTGCTATTTTTTACCATATATTTTCTAAATCCTTTCTAAAATCAATAAAAAAACTTACTTATTATTTATAAAACTTACACGATATATAGCTAAAAGTCTATACCTTTATAAAAGAAGATATACACCCAAATATGAGCACTCATGTCCTCCACTTATTAAAATAAAATACGTTAATAAATCAATAATTTAAGTGTCTATATCCCGTTCGTTGTTTTTTAAAGAAATAATTCTAAAAGTAAAATCTCTATACTCGACAGTACCGATAAAAAACAAATAAGAGACTTCCCATGACGGGAGGGTACAAAATGAACACAAGATGTAAACGGGACAGCAAAACAAAGGCAGTGAATATCTCAATATGCCCGTGTTCTTCAGAAGCTGTAAAGAATAGTATAGATTTCTTCAGCATTACTTACGTAAGATAGTGTGGCGGAAACGTTTATGATAGTAAGCTAAATAAAAAGCATTCGCTGTTCCATAGAGGACGAGTGAACCAACAAAGTCATTTTCTGCCTTTCGAACTCGACTTTGATTCCCTAGAGTCACATGTGCAGTAAAGTAGCGCACTGTCTTCAACAGAATTACATAAGCGGATTTGGACTGGGGGAATGCCTGACGTAAGCAGCCGAAAACATAAAGACAGTGATACAGTATATTCTTCTTATCTCTATTTTAAATTATACTTATATGTCAGTTAGTTCCAGTGTACTGACAAGAGTTATTTATTTTACTATAAAATAAGTGTTGTTCCATGTGGAATATAATAAAACTTTTCAAAGAAAGAGAAAAGATGGTTTTGCGGCCGCCTTTTCTCTTTCTTTGTATCAACCCAAAAAAGATATTACTATAGTAATATTACGGCATGCCTTTTAA
>CAMQVJ010000033.1 GCA_947038175.1 uncultured Desulfovibrio sp. | reverse complement strand
ATAAATTAGAGAATATACAAGATAAAGTGTTTTTTAAGGAAGGGGGGAGTGTGAGAGGGGAAAACTCGTTTTTTTCAAAAAAACGTGGTTTCCCCTCTCACGAGAAAACCTTTTCAAGGGGGGCTTTGCCCCCCTCACCCCCCAGCAAAGGAGCTGAGCCCCTTTGCAATCCCCGTAGTGGGCGTGACTTTCGTCAAGCCCTTCTTCGTCTCTGCTTTATGAATAAAGTAGAAAATACAAGAGATAAATTAGAGAATATACAAGATAAAGTGTTTTTTAAGGAAGGGGGGAGTGTGAGGGGGGAAAACTCGTTTTTTTCAAAAAAACGTGGTTTCCCCTCTCACGAGAACTCTTCAAAAAAATGCGGTTTCCCCCTTCACGAAAACTCTTCAAAAGACTCTTCAAAAAAATCTTTAAAAACTGCGATGATTCTTGGAGCAGGGGGGGCTGCTGCGGCAGTGTTGGTTGGTCTTTTGCATGTGCGTGGTGTAGAGAAGATATATATATGTGCACGGAATGGTGAGCAGGCGGAGGGTCTGTTGACGTATGTAAGGGAGCGGGCTTGTGAGGGTTGTTTAGATGAAGCGTTGTCGGGGGCAATTTTTTCTGTGCCTGAGGTTCTTTCTTATACTGAGCGTGAGAGGGCTGTGGACTTGGTGGTGAATACTATTCCTGCGACTCTTAATGGGGAGGCTTTTAGCCCTCGAGAGTCATTTGAGGGGGTTGGTGTTGCTTATGATTTGCTTTATGCGCATACGCCTTTTTTGGAATGTGCTAAGGTTCAGGGCTGTGTGATTATTAATGGTGCGGAGATGTTTTTGCAGCAGGGCTCACGGCAATTTAAATTGTGGACGGGAAAAGAGATTCCGCCTTCTGTCTTGTTAGCGGTGAAGAATCGGATTGAGGATTCAAAATAAAAAAAGCGAATTTTACTTCGCTTTTTTTTATTTCTATGGGTGAAAAGAGGTAGTGGAAAGGTGGAAAGATAGAGAATGGAAAGAATGGAAAAAGTGGAAAGAACGGAAGAGTCTCTTTTTTTTGTTAGGGATAAAAAGCGCTATTTTGGGTGCTTAGGGCATATGCGCCTTTGTTAGTTGGTTTCGGGGTTGTCTTGTGCGGCACGTAATTGACCACAGGCGGCTTCGATGTCTTGCCCTTTGCTTTTGCGTATAATGGCGGTTACTTTTTTTGCCCAAAGGGTTTTTTCAAAGGCTAGTAGGCTTTGGGGGCTTGGCGCCCGAAAGGAAGAGCCTGGGGTGTTGTTATAGGGAATGAGATTGAGTTTTGCTTTGAGTCGAGCGCAGATTCTTACGAGTTTTTGCGCATCTTCTTGGCTGTCGTTCACTCCACCGATAATGAGATATTCTAGAGTCATACGCTCTCTTGTGGTGAGGGGGTAGGCTTCCAGCGTGGATATGAGGTCATCGATGTGCCATTTTGCTGCTTTTGGCATAAGTTCTTCACGTTGTTCCTGTGTGGGGGCGTGAAGGGAGACGGCGAGGTAGGCTAAATTGCTTTCGCCAAGTTCGAGCAATCCTTTTTCGATGCCACATGTGGAGACGGTTATGCGCCTTGCGGAAAAGGCGAGACCTTTTCTGTTATGTAAGGTTCTAAGGGAATCCATTAAGTTGTCGAAATTGAGAAGAGGTTCGCCCATGCCCATGTATACGAGATTTCTTATGACGGGGCGTTCGGGGTGTGTGTCGTTGAGATAGGCTCTTGCGGCTTGTACTTGGCCTGTTATTTCACCCATGGTCATATTTCGTGTAAAGCCTAGCTTGCCTGTGCTGCAAAAGGTGCATGCCATGGCACAGCCAACCTGTGTGGAAAGGCATTGTGTCATGCGTCCATTGCCTTCTTTTGCGATGCTTGGAATGAGAACTGTTTCGATGCATTCGCCGTCTTCGAGGCGTAAGAGGAATTTGATAGTTCCGTCTTTACTTTTGCGTTCTTTGACAATTTCTGGGCGAAAAAGATAGGCTTTTTCAGCAAGAATCTTTCGTGTGTCTTTAGAAACGTCGGTCATTTCTTCAAAGTCGATGGCATTCTTTGCCCAAATCCATTGCCAAATTTGATTGGTGCGAAATTTTGGGAGTTTGAGCTCGGTGACGACGAAGTTTTCGAGTTCTGAGAAGGTGTAATTATTGAGATTTATTTTTTCTGTATTCATTTTCTGATGTCCATAAGGGATATTAAGGGTATTTGTGTGCAATTTTTGTGTGAGATTTTGTATAACGTAAACAAAGAAAAAAGACTAGGAAAAACAACGAGAGTATAATAGCGCCCTGGATTGTTATTGTGTTGTATTGATGTCAGAATAATGTTAGAGTGATGTTAGAATAAATTATATCGATGTTAGAATACGTTATATCGATGTTAAATGAAGATGAGATGATTCTTTTATTTTAATGTATACGTTGACTGTTTTAATGTATTTATTATAGATTGCTTTTAAGGCTGATTTTGATTGTGTCTAGATGACGTGGTACATGAAGTTCCTAGCGCCACAAGGGAAAAACGGGCGATGCTTTTTTAGACAAAGTGAGAAATGATGAGAAATATTTTTTTCCTTGAAAAGGAATAAAAAATGGGGTATTCTCTTTTCTTGAATTTTCCCAGTAAAGATTTTATGAAAAATGACTTGACACAAAAAGCACATACAGATAAATTCATATTCCTTGTATAAGTTTATTTTTTGCTTGTATAGAAGGAAAACGGCTTTTCAACGAAATACACATTTCATTTTTTCATGGTAATTCTCGTGTACGTTGAAAGGTAGAGATTCGAGAGAATCTTCTGATTTGCGGACGAATAAGATTTTGAATAGTTTACGCTGACGTGGACTTTTCATGATGATCACATAGTTACTTTTTACGCTTGAGCCTCAATGCTATTCACCGACCCATAGTCATACTAAATTTTGTGACTATGCACAGTATATGGGTGGTTTTAAATACGCTAAAATAGCGAATAAAACCTCTTTTTGTTGCCTGTAAGTAGATGAAACATATAGGAAAATCTAGTTTAGGAGGAAGTATGTTTAAAAAAGCTGTTTTGGCCTTTTTTGATCACTTCGAAAGTTATTTATGTCAAATACTATTAGTATTTTTCGTCGTCATCATTTTTATGCAGATTGTCTTAAGGGCAATCAATCAATCTCTCCCGTGGACAGAAGAAATAGCACGCTTTGCGTTTATTTGGTTTATTCTCTTCGGAGCTTGCTATGCTACGCGTCTTTGCGCTCTCAACCGGGTGACTGTTCAGTTCATGAAAGCCCCAACCTGGGTACTAAACTCATTTCTACTCGTTGGCGATCTGCTTTGGCTTGGCTTTGCCGGTGTCATGGCATGGTACGGCTATCTTGCTGTCCTCGACTTACAAGAATTTTCTTATTATACGCCTGCCCTTGACTGGGATTTGGGTTATGTATATCTCGTGTTTCCTGTAAGCTTTACACTTATGTGTATCCGCATTGTACAGGTTAATGTCATGAAATATATCCTTAAGATTGAAATTGCTGACCCTGACCAAGAGTCTATGAAAGAAAGTCAGAAATCTCTGGCAGACGGTGGAGGGGAACAAGTATGTTAGAAATGACTCCTACAATGATTGGTATAGTTTTATTTGTGGTCTTTTTCATATTGCTACTTATTGGTAGCCCTATCATGGTTGCGCTCGGTATCGCAACAATGTCTTGCTTTTATCTTCTTGATATTAGCATCAGCATAATGATTGAAAAAGCGTTTGCACAGCTCACCGCATTCCCTCTCATGGCACTGCCGTGCTTTGTTTTAGCAGGGGCACTGATGGAAGCGTCGGGTATTTCTCGTCGCTTGGTGCATGTTGCTGAAAACATTGTTGGTCCTATCCCTGGTGGTCTCGCCATTTCAACCGCACTTTCTTGCGTGTTCTTTGGAGCGATTTCAGGTTCTGGTCCTGCTACCACAGCGGCTGTTGGTATGCTTATGATTCCTGCCATGACATGTCGTGGTTACGATAAAGCGTATGCTGCGGCAACCACTGCAACTGCTGGTGGTATTGGTATCATTATCCCACCAAGTATCCCTATGGTTATCTATGGTGTGACAGGGCAACAAAGTATTTCTGCGATGTTCATGGGCGGTATTATGCCTGGACTTCTTATCGCGTTATCTTTGAGCGTTATGCACTTTTTCCTTTGTCGTAATCTAAAGGCTGAAGGCCTTGAATGGTCTAAGGCTGCATTCAGACACGCTCTTGTTGATGGTTTCTGGTCTATTATGGCTCCTGTTATCATCTTGGGTGGTATCTACGCAGGTTGGTTTACCCCAACTGAAGCAGCTGTTGTTGCTATCGTTTATACTGTTCTAGTCGGTGTTTTTATTCACAGAGAATTACACTTTAAATCCTTTATGGCTTCTCTCAAAACAACGTCATGGCTTACAGGTCGTGTTCTTGTTCTTGTGTTCACTGCTGCCGCTTTTGGATATTTGTTGACTTCTTATCAACTTCCAAAATACATTGCAGATTGGATGCTCGGTTTTGCCTCTAACGTATATGTTGTATGGCTTATGGTTGTAATTTTCCTTTTGTTCCTTGGCATGTTCATGGAAACATTGGCGATTATTATGCTCGTAACTCCTGTACTTTTACCAGTTATGACAGCGTTCGGCGTTGACCCAATTCACTTTGGTGTTATCCTTGTGTGTTGTTGTGGTATCGGTTTCTCGACACCGCCACTGGGTGAAAATATGTTTGTTGCCTCCGGTATTGCCAACATTTCTTTGGAAGAAATTTCAGTGAAGGCTCTTCCTCTTGTTGCTGTCAATATTTTTGCTATCGGTCTCCTTGTAGTGTTCCCTGCGATTGTTACATGGTTGCCTAATCTCATGAAAGATACGCTTTAGTTTTTATAAACTAACGTATGAAATAAATGTAGCGGGTGTATATGCCTAAAGTTCCTTTGGGCATATGCATCAGCTGGTTATGAAAGGATGTATGGGGGTTCCCCCTTGGATTCTTGGAATGACATTGCATAGACACATTCTAACAGAAGAGGTTTTCTATGAAGTTTAAAAGCTTAATCTCATTGCTTATGGCCCTCGTTATCGCTCCTGCGTTTTCTAACGTAGCAAGCGCAGCTATGACTTTAAAAGTAGCTGTTGGTGACCCTGAAGAATCAGAACAAGGTTTTGTTGCGAAAGCATTCAAAGCTTATGTTGAAGAAAAAAGCAAAGGCGAAATCAAAGTAGAAACTTTCTTTGGTGGCGCTCTTGGCGATGAAAGCGAAAGCTTCCGTAACGTGCAAAAAGGTACTTTGCCTTTTGCTGTTGGCGGTATCGCTAACCTCGTTCCTTTTGACAAAAGACTTGGTCTTTTGACTCTTCCTTACCTTTTCAGTAACTTGGATGAAGTTGTTGTTGGTACTAATGGTAAGCCTGCAGAAATTCTTAATGGCTATGCTACTAAAGTTGGCTTCCGCATTCTTACTTGGACTTATACTGACTTCCGCTTTATTTCTAACAGCCAACGTCCAATTACTAAAATGGAAGACATCAAAGGCTTGAAATTCCGCGTGCCACAATCTGCTGTTCTTATTGAAGCATACAAAGCATTCGGCGGCAGCCCAACCCCTATTTCTTGGGCAGAAACCTTCACAGCACTACAACAAGGTGTTGTTGACGGACAATGTTACGGTTATATTGGCTTCAAGGCTATGAAATTCAACGAAGCTAAGCAAAAATACCTCACCGAAGTACATTACACATATCAATTACAACCACTTGTAATGAGTGAACGTGTGTACAAGAAGATGAGCAAAGAAAATCAAGCTCTTATGATTGAAGCTGGTAAGGTTGCTCAAGCAGCTGTGCTTGAATACCAAATCAACGAAGCTGGCGCTGCAAAGGCTGACCTTATTGCTGCTGGTCTCGTAGTTTCTCAATTAGAAGACGAAGAAAAATGGAAGAAGGCTGCTTTTGATATAGTATGGCCAGAAATGGCAGAATTTGTTGGTGGTGAAGACGCTATCAACGCATACCTAGAAGCTTGCGGCAAGCCTAAGTGGCAAAAATAGTTCTAAGTTCGCTTAGATAGATAAAAGAAGGGCAGTATCTACTGCCCTTCTTTTTTGTGTTTAAAAGCTATTTTTTTTCTAGAAAAGGGCTCATTCTCTGCCTTTATCTTTATTTCCGTCTGTATAGTATCTCAGTTATCTTTATTTTTAAAATACGCTTATTGATTAGATATGTTATTTATACCTGTGGAGTTTGTTCCTGCGGATTTTGGACTTGATCCTACTCGTGATTGAAAGTTATATTGTTCATGGGCGTGGACTATATTGCCTTGTATTTCTTCTGAGGGGGTAATGCTTTCAGCGTTGTTTTCATTATCAGTTTGAGTTCTGAACATGACGTCACTTATTTTATCAATAAGAGAATGTTCATTTGTAGATGGTTCCCATTTTTCGGCAAAAGCATTTTGACTGGAGCAAATAATACTTAGAACAAAAAGAGGAATCAGTATGCCATAAATCGAGCAGGAAATCTGCTTCTTTTTCTTTAACATAGAAAATCCTTTCACATAAACCTTGAAGCGTACTTGAATTTGTATGTACTCTTTGAATTATTTTAGACTAGTTCAAAAAAAAATACAAGCCTAAAGCGGAGTTCTGTCCTTTCATGATATATTAATTCTTGAATATATTCCCTTCAATGATACAGAGACTCTTCTTTTCTATTAGCACAAAACGTGCCAAAGGAATCCTTGTCTTTATACGGTTGAAATATAAGACAAAATATGTTTTTGTCTTTCATTGTTCTTTCCAAAATAAGACAAGGCGACGAAAAATATACAGTTATCAATAGCGAAGTGTTTATTTCTAATACATATTTTTTAAATTCACACTGAAGTTTTTTTAAACGAAGAGAAGATTTTCTGTGTAATACTCCATATCTGACTAGAGAAGCTGACAGGCTATTATTAAGTAAAGAGAAGGGGAAGTCATTTTAGACAGGAACGTTCGAAAGTTTGTCTGGATGGATTAACTGATAACAGTATAAATATTTTTTCTCTAAAGCTTATAGTAGTTTTTTTAGGGATATTTTGCTAGACTTGTTTGTGCTTGGTTTGCTTTGCATGAACGATAAGTATTAACCCCGAATTTTCTTGGGTATGAGAAGAAAAAGGAACGATTGTATGAATGCACATGAAATACGTAAGTCTCAATACGCAGGGACTTTTTACTCTGCGGGTGCTTCTGAACTCGTTTCCGATATGACTTCGTATTTTAAAGAATTTCCCAATCACCAAGATTGTGAACGGATAAAGCCTATTATGGCTTTGCTTCCCCATGCGGGGCATGTTTTTTCGGGTAAAGTGACAGCGGCGACCCTTGCGGAAATTGAGCTTGCACCGAGAATTATTGTTTTATGTCCAAACCATACAAGACAAGGGCAAAACCTTGGCGTGTGGCCACATGGTGCGTGGCAAAATCCTATTGGGCTTGTTCCTACCGATAAATTTGTGTCAGAAAAACTCATGGGTGAAGGCTCTCCTTTTGTTTACGATAAAGCGCCACATATCAACGAGCATTCTATTGAAGTTCTTTTGCCGTTTTTGCAATACAGCGTTCCTATTTTGTATATTGTGCCTATAAGTGTTTCAAGTTTTGATAATGTGGAGATTGCCGCTACAACTCTTGCAAAATGCATTAAGCAAGAAAAAGAAGAGGGCAGAGAAGTTTCTATTCTGGTAAGCTCCGATATGAATCATTTTTCCAGTGATGAAGTGAATAGATATAAGGATAAACTTGCCCTCGATGCCCTTTTGAATCTTGATCCACAGGCTCTTCTTGATACCGTGCAAAAAGAACAGATAAGTATGTGCGGAATATTACCAGCTATCGTGGGACTTTTGGCAAGCAAGGAACTTGGTGCAACAAAAAGTAAGCTCGCAGCCTATGATACTTCTGCCAAAGTTTCTGGAGATAGCTCCAGTGTGGTGGGCTATGCAGGGGCGTATATTTGGTAATGTTTTCTTCTTTTTTACAGATTTTCAGACAGATATCCCAAAAGATATTGTAGAGAGATGATACCTGCTTTTTGGGTGGAATCATTGTGGAAAGCTAAGCGACAGCGATGACAGCGCAAATGACCGTGACGGTAAGAGTTATAGTGACAACGATGACAAGAAAAATAATAAACGTTAAAAAAATATAGGTTAATGATGTTAGACCTTTCTACATTAAATGAAGCTCAGCTTAGTGCTGTTCATGCAGAAGATAGGCCCTTGCTTATTATAGCAGGCGCTGGCAGTGGTAAGACACGCACCATAGTGCATCGATTGGCGCACTTGCATGAAAAAGGGGTTTCGCCTTATTCTATGCTGCTTCTTACGTTTACCCGAAAAGCAGCTCAAGAAATGCTACACCGTGCAGGGGCTCTTTTAAATGGTGATTTATTGGGCATACAGGGCGGCACGTTCCACGCTTTTGCCTATAATACTTTGCGCCTTCATCCTCCCACGTGGGCAAAGAATACTCTTAATATTTTAGATGCTTCTGATTGCGCTTCTATTTTAGCTCATTGCAAGAGTGAAAAAAAAATAGGTAAGGGAGATCGTTCTTTTCCTAAAAATCAAACGGTTCTCAGTCTTTTTAGTAAATCTCGCAATAAAGAGATTTCCCTTGAAGAAACCGTGCGCAGAGAAAGCCAGCATTTGCTTGCGCATTTAGACGCATTGGATGAATTACAAAGCATGTATTTTGATTATCGTCGTGCACATTTTGTGCTTGATTACGATGATTTACTTTTTGAACTTGAGAACACTTTACGGGAAAATGAAAGCCTTGTGCAATATATGCATGAGCGGTTTGCGCATATTATGGTCGATGAATATCAAGATACGAATATGGTGCAAGCACGCCTTGTTCGCCTTTTGACTGGGGAAAAAACCTCTGTCATGGCTGTGGGTGATGACGCCCAGTCTATCTATGCTTTTCGTGGTGCCAATGTTCAAAATATTTTGGATTTCCCTAAGCTTTTTAAGAATACGCAAATTATTCGCCTTGAAGAAAATTATCGCTCTGTGCAACCGATTTTGCATATAGCCAATGCTATTTTGGAAAATGCACCCTCTGGTTTTCAAAAAAATCTGTATTCGCATCGGGAATTTGATGAGAATACGCCGAGTGTGCATGTGTATCGTCCCATGAGTGATATTTCTCAGGCACGCCTTGTATCTAGGCGGATTAGTGAACTTTTAGACACTGTGAATCCTCAAGAAATAGCAGTGCTTTTTCGGGCTGGTTATCAATCCTATCATTTAGAAGTTGAATTGAATAAAAAGGGCATTTCCTTCAAGAAATTCGGTGGGGTGCGTTATACGGAAGCTGCTCATATTAAGGACGTGCTTTCTTATACTCGCCTTCTACTTAATCCTCTTGATTTACCTGCCTTTGAGCGCATGGCGTCGCTTTCAAAAGGCATAGGCCCAAAGACAGCTCATAAGCTTTTTGCCCTTGCGATTCAAGGTGATAGAGAAGCGCTTAGAAAAGGCTGTGCGAAATTTGAAGATTTTTGGCAAGACCTTTGTATTCTTATGGATATTCAAAAAGAAAAAAGAAGCCCTGTTCAAGTGATTCGGGCGATTATTGAACATTATCAACCCCGTATGGAATGGCTGTATCCCGATGATTATCCTCGCCGTCAACAGGGGCTTGATGAGCTTATGGGTATAGCGACTGCCTATGAAGATTTAGCGCTTTTTATGGCGGATCTTTCCCTTGAAAACCCTAGGGAAGACGAGGAGGAAGAGGATAGAAGAATCACTCTTTCCACTGTGCATTCCGCCAAGGGCTTAGAGTGGAAACATGTGCTTATTCTCGATTTAGTGGAAGACCGCTTCCCGTCACGTCATGCCCTCACTCGCCCTGAGGATTATGAAGAAGAAAGGCGCTTGCTCTATGTTGCTTGCACAAGGGCTAAGGATAGCCTCAATCTTTTTGTTCCGCAAAAGCTCTACCAAAGAGGGCAAGGCTTTGAAGAAAGTGCGACTCCAAGCCCTTTTGTGCGAGAAATAAGCCCACGTCTTTACGAGGAAATATTTGAGCAATATGGCGGAGTTCTTGTTAAAAGTACGCAAAGAAATACTCAAAATAAATCGAGTCAAGGCAGTTATTCCCAAGGATATTCACAAGGTTTTTCGAAAAATTCTCATGCTACGTATGGCGCAGGCATTGGAATCCAAAATGCACCCCGTGCCGTACCTAAAGCGTCTGCTAACGAATTTTCGAGCGAGTCTTCAGGTGAGTCTTTAGACGGCTTTGCAGACGAATATAATGCTTCATATAAGGAAAGCCCTGTTCCTAAGCATCAAGACCAAAGAGAAACTCCTAAAGAAATAGATGCTTCTCCAATTTCCCATAAAGCCCCTGCTGATGCTAAAACGATGGGCTTTTGTACGCATCGAATTTTTGGGCGAGGAAAAGTGGTGGAAGAAATCGATGCGGATAAGATTCGTGTGAATTTTTCAGGTTTTGGGCTTAAAGTTATTATGAAGTCCTATGTGACTTTTGAATAGAATAAAAAGCCTGTCTCCCTTATCTGTCCAAGTTTTATTTTTTTTTGGGGGAGTTGAACTCCCCCAAACCCCCACATTAGGGGGGTATAGCTATTTTCTTTATTAAAATAGGAGCAGTACATGGCAAATGGTGAAGACGCAATATTAGACCTTTTGGGGAAGTATTTCCCTAACGCTCACCCTAGTTTCATTATGGGGAGAGGGGATGACTGCGCTCTCATTACTGTTCCTTTGGTGAGTTCTGTTGTGGCGAATCCTAGTTTAGATAAGGATTCAGAGTCTAAGGATTTGAGGGATAGCGATTCAGAAAATAAGAGTTCAGAGCGTAAAGATTCAGGAAATAAGGCTTCAGAAAAGACAGCTTTACTTGCGGTGACTTCTGATATTTTCACAGAGAATGCCCACTTTCGTAGCCGATATTTTAGCCCAGCGCAAATTGGGCATAAAGCCCTTGCGGTGAATATCAGTGATTTAGCGGGTAATGGCGCAAGACCAAGCGCTTTTTCTTTGAATCTTACGCTTACCGATGACCAAGATTTTGCTTGGCTTGAAGAATTTTTTGCTTCCATGGCGAAGCTGAGCCAGCGTTTTGGCATGGGGCTTTCTGGTGGTGACTTGGCAAAATCTCCTCGCCCTAAGAGGTGGCAGCCTGTACCATTAAACAGAAGTGTCAATGGCGTTTCTGAAACCCATGGTTTATCCCCTCATTTGGAGCGGACCTCTTCTGATGTTTCTGGAAATACGAGCGAAGAAAATAGCTTGAATTTAGATGAAGAAAATGGCTTGAATATAGGTATTACCGCATGGGGAGATTATGGACATGGAGGCTTACCTCTTTTGCGCCATAAAAGTTATACCCCTAAAAAATCAAGCGCCATAGAAGATGGCTATGTCCTTTTTGTTGTGGGTGAAATTGGGCTTGCTCGGGTGGGTTTATTCGCTCTCGAAAGCAGTAAAAATAGGGATGAAATGCAAGAAGCTTTGCGCCTTTATCCTGTATCGTGTGAAGCGCATTTAAGCCCTATGCCGCTTGTGGAAGAAGGGCTCTTTCTCTCACAATTTGCCCATTTGTTTCCTGTGTTTCTTATGGATATATCTGACGGGCTTATGCGTGATATCCCTCGGTTACTGGCAAGACAAGGTATTATTGAAGAAAATAAGAAAGCGCTTGGGGCAAGAATTATTCTTCTTGAAGAAAATCTCAATCTTGAAACCATTTCTTATGCGAAAAGCCTTGGAGAAGACGCAGCACTTTTTGCGTATTCAGGGGGCGAAGATTACGGGCTTTTAGGCGCTTGTTCTAAAGACGCTTGGATTGAATTGCAGAAGAAGTGGAAAGGACAATCTGCTTTTGCACGAATTTGGAAGATTGGTGACGTTTGCCAAGAAAATCTCACACTTAATGATGCATGCATAAAGGAAAATGGATTTGACCACTTCCACCAATAAAAATTCCAACAACAAGGAATGTACCGATAACGTTTATACGGATAAAATCCGCTTTATTAAGGCGCTCAACCCTAATTTTTGGTTGCCTTTTGTGGCGACCTCTCTTATTTTGCTCGTAGTAGTTGTTTTTATTACTGATTATAATATGGCAAAATCAGAGCTTGTTATTGGCAGTCAAGTGGCAGAAAGGGGCAAGCGGACTATTTTGCTTTATGAAGCCATAGCATCAGGGGAAATTCAACTCGATAAATCCATTGATCAGCAGGATCTTATTGCAAATTTAGGGAATCAAGACGACTTTCTTTTTTTGGCAATCACTGATGGTGAGGGTAAATTTCTTGCGCATAGTGACCCCAAAAAAAGAGGGACACACATTAGCACTCCTCATCTCGTTCGTGCTAAGCCTTCATTTATGACTCGCATAATTTCTCTTTTGCCCCATGCCGACAAGGAAGGGACAAACTGGGGTTTTGTGGAGATTGATGGCGAGCGCCTCTTTCTTGTGCATCGAATTTTTTCCGAAAGCGTAGAGCAAGGGAAAATAAGGACAAAACACCCCGAAATAAATAAAACCTTAGAAAAATATAATGTACGGCATGTTTTTGCGGCGATACAACCAAGCCCCCTACAGAATGCACTTATGAAGTATCGCAAAACAAGCTTTGTGATGGCGTCGTGGGTTATCGGAATCAGCTTTTTTGCCCTTTGTTTTCTGATGTTTTTATACCGTGCGGTGAATGGTAGAAAGCGAATGTCTGTGGCAGAAAGCACCATTGTAGCCATGCACGAAGAAGTGCAAAGATTGGAAGCGGAAATACAAAAACAAGAAAAACTTGTGGCAATTGGCAATCTTGCGGCTGCGGTTGCTCATGAAATACGTAATCCCCTTAGCTCAATTAAGGGTTATGCTACTTATTTTGCTAGTATTTTTCCAAAAGAAAGTGCAAATCAAAAAACTGCGCAAATTATAATTTCCGAAGTGGAGCGGGTGAATCTTGTCATCGGCGACCTTATTGGTGTCTCTCGCCCCACGGATATTAAAACAGAATCCGTTTCCATTAAAAGTATTATTACGGCAACCGTGCAATTGCTTTCACAGGACGCTAAGCAATTAGGCATTGAACTTAATATATTGGGCACAGATAGCGTTATTTTTGTTGATCCTTATAGATTAAGGCAAGCCCTTATTAATATTATTCTTAATGCTATTGAGGCCTTTAAAGAAAAAGATTTTATTGATAAAATGACAGAAGCCGCAAAGGTTGACATTGTTTTGTCTGATACAAAAACACATGTAAATATTGATATAATCGACAATGGACCAGGCATTGACGAAACAATACTGAGACGTATTTTTGATCCTTATTTTACCACAAAAAACCGTGGCACAGGGCTTGGGCTTGTAAATTCGTATAAAATAATAGAAGCGCACGCAGGTTCTCTTACTGTGAAGAGTGAAGAAGAAAAAGGCACGACATTTAGTATTAAAATACCTAAAAATAATGGATAATAATATGAAAACAAAACCGATACTCGTTGTTGTTGATGATGATGCAACACATCGCAATATGCTCAAGCTTATGTTGGAATCTTGGAACTATAAAGTCTATGAGGCAAGCGATGGGACGGAAGCGGTTAAACTTGTTCATGAAAATAATCTGATAGACCTCGTACTTACTGATGTGCGCATGACGCAAATGGACGGCATGACCGCCCTTGAGCAAATTCATACATGGAATCCTGCCTTGCCTGTTATCCTTATGACGGCCTATTCTTCCGTCGAAAAAGCGGTCGAAGCTATTAAAATAGGTGCTTATTCCTATATAACAAAGCCGCTCGATTTTGAAGTTCTCAAAACAACACTCCACGATGCCTTGGAACACACACGCCTCAAAGAAGAAAATGTTCATCTAAAGAAAGAAATTGAAGAAAATACGTCCATGCTTATGGGGCATAGCACGGCGATTAATGAACTTAATGCCATGATTGAAACGGTGGCGCCAAGTGAGGCAACCGTGCTTATCACTGGCGAATCAGGTACTGGCAAAGAGCTTGTTGCACGGGCTATTCAAGCCAATAGCGCTCGGAAAAGTGAAGCGCTTGTTACTATTAATTGTGCAGCACTTGCGGAAAATTTGCTTGAGTCTGAACTTTTTGGGCATGAAAAAGGCTCTTTCACAGGGGCAGATAAAATGCGTGAGGGGCGCTTTGTGCAAGCGGATAACGGGACTCTTTTTCTAGACGAAATAGGCGAGATGCCCCTTGCCCTTCAATCAAAGTTACTGCGTGTTTTGCAAAATGGCGAAATTCAACGGGTGGGTAGTGATAAAACTCGCACTGTTAATGTGCGCATTATTGCGGCTACCAATAGAAATCTTCCGCAAGAAGTGAGTGAAGGACGCTTTAGGGAAGACCTTTATTATCGCCTTAATGTCATAGCCCTTGAGGTTGCCCCTTTACGAGAACGGCACGACGATATTCCTCTTCTTGCCCAAAGCTTTGTTGATAAATTTGCCCAAACAAACCGTAAGACTATAAAAGGATTTACTCCGCAATGCATGGCTTTGCTTGTGCGATATGATTGGCCAGGTAACGTGCGTGAGCTGGAAAATGCCATGGAGCGTGCGGTGATACTCTCCACAGGGGAATTCTTGTCCGACCGAGTGCTCCCCATCACTATTCAGAATTTCCTCAAGAATGATGGGGAGAATGGCGAAAAAGGGGGGAGAAACGGTAAAGACGAAATCCCTGCCCATAGCCTCATTAATAAATCATTGGATGAATTAGAAAAAGAAGCCATCAGCGCAACCCTCGCGCATACAGAAGATAATAAAAGCGAGGCCGCAAGACGCCTTGGCATTACAAGGGCTACACTGCATAGCAAGCTTAAAAAATATAAGCTGGATTGATAGTGTGGCTAGCTTGAAGCTGTCGCTAGGTTGTGGTATGCTAAGCGTGAAAGGGGCGTTAGGTTTGAGCAGGCTTGAAAGGGACGCTAGGTTGTGGAGTGCTAAGATTGAAGCTGTTTAGTGAGTTCATCTTAGACTTCAAATCATCCAAATCTCCTTTGTGTTTCGATGATTTTAGATTGCATGTATTGAGAGCGTGTATTTTAGATTTATGTATTGTGATTTGTATTATTTAGCATTGATAGCTTTAAATTCCACAAAATATTTCAGAAAATACACATAAAATAGTAGACTTTAGGAAATTAGATAACCTTTATTGGTTTGACTAACGAGGCTAAGCTTCAATAAAATAAAAAATATCATTAAACATTTTATAGTGCTTAATGATATTTTTTATTTATTTGAGTTGCTAATAAATAGCGGTGAAGGCTAGATATGACCCCACTCTAGAGGCGTGCCAAACGCAATATCGCAACTTGCAACTTTGCCTATGACTTCTTCGTAATGACGAGGGTGTAAACCGTTGGAAGGGCGGATAGAACGAACGTTTTCGGGTGTGAGCTTTTCGCCTTTTTTGATGTCTTTCACAACAAAAAGGGAACGTGCAAATTGTCGGTTTGCCTCTTTCACAGTGTAATCAACCTTACCAAGTACTTTTTCTGTATTTCTGATAGCATCAACGAGCGATTTTAATTCTTGTGGGTTTAATGAAAATGCACAATCTGCACCACCAAGTGTCCTGTCGAGCGTGAAATGCTTTTCAATCACTGTCGCACCAAGGGCGACGGCAGCAATGCTTGTTTCATTATACATGGAATGATCAGATAAACCTATTTTTACGCCTTGGTTAGCTAACTTATCATACATATCGCGTATAGTGCTGACATTCATATCCTCGAGCTTTGCAGGATAGCTTGAGGTACACTTCAAAAGCGTGATATCATTATTCCCCACAGATTTGCAGGTGTCTACCGCTTCTTGAATTTCCTCAAAACTTGAGATACCCGTGGATATAATCATGGGCTTCATTTTTGATGCTGTGTATTTAATTAGCGGAAAATCAATGGCTTCAAAACTGGCTATTTTGTAGAGTTGTACGTTAATGCTTTCTAAAAAATCAACTGCGGTATAATCAAATGGGGTAGAAAAAAATTCAATCCCAATAGAATCAGCGTATTCTTTTAACTCTTTTTGCCACTCCCAAGGAGTGTAGGCCTCTTGGTAGAGATTGTATAAAGATTTATTATCCCAGAGTGTACCACCCTTCACAATAAAGGAATCTGTTTTGCAATCTATAGTCATGGTGTCGGCAGTGTATGTCTGAATTTTTATGGCATCTACACCGCATTCTTTTGCAGAATTAATTATTTTTTTTGCAAGTTCAATGTCACCGCAGTGATTAGCTGACATTTCTGCTATAATGTATGTATTATTCATATATTCCTCTTATTAACATAAAGTTTTCGGAATATTTAAGTCCGAAGCATTATTGAGTTGTGAGACGGAAAAATTAAAAGATGTTCTTTATAAGCACATGATAAATTTCATGTCTTATACTGATAGTTTCATTATGTTGATAGCCTGCTCGTATGAATACTTTTTGAGAAGCAATATTACTACTTTTTATATATGCAAAAACTAATGGTAAGGCTATTTGTTCAAAAGCAAGCGTGAGGATGTGTAATGCATATCCTTTTTTCCTCCACTTTCCTAATAAGCTTATACTTGTAACCCACTTTTCTTCCTGTTTATCAAACCTGACCTGTCCAATAAAATCATTCTGCTCACTAAATGCAAGGAAAAAATGTGTCGATTTTGAATTGATTTTTTGATTAAACCACTCCACATGCTCATTCCATGTTATCTTTTGAGGATTTATTGCATTTTGACGAACGGCATCATCATTTGACAAGTCAAATACAATTTTTATATCCTCAATGGTAGGATGTTTTAAAAGGATTTTTGTATCCATCGAATATCCTCTTCAAAATCTTCTAAGTGAGAAGGGTTATCCTTCTTTGTTTCAATGGCTATATGCTTGTGTGAGTCAATTATATTTAAAATTTTTGCGTAATCATAATCACCGTCATATAAATGCAAGTGTTGATCAATTTCACTATCAATCTGTCCACCGCTTAGGTGGTATGCTGTAGGCTGCAACAATTCAAATTGTTCTAAATATTCATAAGGACTGAGAGATAAACTATTAGCAGTGCAAATTGCATGACCAATATCTAAACAAAATCCACAAGCCGTGTTACTAAGAATGAATTGAATTTCTTCTAAGACCGCCCCTCTGCATGAAAATTCAGGTCGCAGTGGTGCCTTATAAGGCTTGTTTTCAATGAGAGCATTGACGGGGGCAATTATATTCATTTGCCTAAGCGTTTCTTCTATTGTGCCTTCCATTCCCCCATGAATCACTGTGTACTTTGCACTTAGTTCCTTGCGGTATTCTTCTACTTCTTGAAAAATTCGAACATTATATTCAAATTTCAAAGGGTCAGCTAAGTTGACATCATGCATAAAATGGGGAGCATGAAGGGAAAATGGAATATCAAGGCTTTTCCATTTTCCTGTATTTTCCAAAGTACCAGGCACAACGTAAAGTTCTATGTAGTCAAAGACCTTATCGTGATAAAGACGTTTTGCCTCTTCAAAATAATAATCTGTGTTGGTTGACCAAAGTTTTAATCCTAGATTAAAGCTCATGTAAAATCCTGTATTTTAGTTCTGCCATTTTCCAATCTGATTCGTTATCAATGTCTTGGACATGTATTTCGTCCATAATAAACGCTTTTGTTTTTGCTGATAATAAGTTTTTATGCGTGTAAAACGCTTTTGTTGTTGAATAATAGAACATTCCAACGTCATAATATTTATCTATCAAATCTTGTGAGCGTATCTCTAATGCTTCTTTATTATGAGCATGCAAATATCCTTTATCAATTTGTAATGCCCACTCTACAGGCACAGGATATTTACAAACAGGCATTAAACTTTCAAATCCTGTAAACTGACTATATGCTTCTTGTAAAATTGCACCAGTTAAAAAAGGCACACACGGATAAATACAGCATAAATTTTCAAATTCAATGCCTTGTTCTTTATATGTGTCAAGAACTTCAAACAGTACGTCCGTTGTCGTTGCGTAATCAGATGCATTTTTATCACTGCGCATAAAAGGAACTTTAGCTCCATATTTTTTTGCAATGTTTGTAATTTCTTCGCAATCTGTGGAGACCATAATCTCATCAAATAATTTTGATTTTTGGGCAGCTTCAATCGCATAAGCTATCATAGGCTTTCCCATAAAATCTTTCATATTCTTTTTGGGTATGCGCTTTGATCCGCCACGAGCAGGGATGACTGCAATGTTTTTTGTCATATATTTATGTGCTCTATGTTCTTTGTGCTTGTTGGTACTAGCTTTTTTGTTATATCCCGATTGTTTTTGGGGAAATAAGTCTGTATCTAATTAATGCGTGCGAAACCTGTCCCAGCGGGTAATCCCTTGAGATTTTCTTCTACCTTATTTTCAAGTATTAGTTTTGCGAGTTTTGCAAATACAATATCCACAGCTTTTGCAAAGTCACGTACATTTTCTTCTGAATGAGCAAACATAGCATAAAAGCCCGCACTTGCTAAAAAGCCTTCTTCAAGCATTTCCTGCGTGTAATATGCGCAATTTACACGATGATTTTCTGTGAAATGTAGATGGATCATTGGTTTGAATCCACCCGTAGTAATTGATATACCATGCTTTTTAGCTGACTTTAACCAAACATCTTCCACCATGGTGGCGATTTTGACTAAGTGAGTTGAGGCATCGACTTTTACAAATTTATTAATCATGGCAAGGGCTGCAACAGAGCCAACACGTTCAGTCCAGTTTGTGCTTGTAATAAAAGCATCTTGTGCTTTTTCCATAACCTGTTTTTTGCCAATGACAGCTGCAACAGAAAATCCATTACCAAGGGCTTTAGCAAACACTGCCATGTCGGGATTCCAACCAAGTTTTAGGTGAGCTCCGCCATTACAAATTCTGAACCCTGCTGATATTTCATCAATAACGAGAGGCACATTTTTATTTTTAGCCGTTGCATGGACGACATCGATAAATTCTTGATTTGGCGCAAAGTTACGAATTGGCTCCATAACTATGGCTGCAAGGTTTTCGCCTGCTTCTGTGATTACACGTTTAAAACTTTCAATATCGTTAAAAATAAAAGGGAGTGACGTGCCTTTTAATCCTTGAGGTACTCCGTTAGGGGATAGTCCTGCTATCCAATGACCATCAAGAGCGCCCTCTTGTCCAAGATTAGCCGCTAGATACCAGTCCATCCATCCATGGTAACCACAAAAAACGATAACGTCTTTCTTGGTTGCCGTTCGTGCTATACGCACTGCAACAGCCATGGCTTCACCACCAGAGCGAGCAAAACGCACCATGTCTGCCCATGGGTGTAAGTTAACCAATTTTTCGGCTAGTGTAACTTCTTCAGGTCCATTTAATGTAGAAGCAGACCCTGCTTGTATAACATCAATAACAGCTTTATTAACATCAGCATCAGCGTATCCAAGCACGGTTGCACCAATACCACCAATACTAAAATCTAAATATTTATTATCATCAAGGTCAATAACTTCAACGCCGTGTGCTTCTTTGAAATACGTTGGCCATACGCCACGAGAATACATGTCGGGCCTTTTTGACAATAATTGAGTCATTCCCGGAATCAATTTAACTGCTTTTTCTTGTAGTTTTAGGCATTTGTCATTTTTCATTAGAGAAACCTTGCGGGGTAAAAATTTAGTGAATTTTTAATGGGTGCTGATATTTTAAGCTTTATTCCAGAGTGATGGGTTAATCAATTTAATATCATCCACTTGTAATCCTATGTATTCTATATTTTCAACAAAAGTATTATACATCACACAAATATAATCAAGCTCTTCTTGTGAAGTACATCCGACGATAATATTGTCAACTTCTTTTATTTGTTTTAAAAAGTTTAATAAATGTGCCATTCGAGGTTCTGGGACTTTTTTTAGTTGTCCACGGATTGGTTCAAAATAGTCTGAAATATTTTGAATATCCATGAGCAGTAGGCCTTGTAAGAACGCAGAACGTGTATGTATTTCAATATTCTTAGCTTTCAAAATAGGCAGTATATCTTTAAATCTTTGGTCAACAATATTTAAAGGCAATTGAACAATATCAATGGGGTATTTGTCGATGATTTCTAAAAGCTTTTCTGGGGTATAAACACTGATACCAACTTTAGTCGCCAGATTCTGTTTTTTATAATGAGTGAATTTATCCCATGAAATATCATTTATTTCATTCTCATTGTGGAACATTAAGGCATAAACTTTTTCACATTTTAAGGATTCTAAAGAGGTTTCCAGTTCTTGTTTGGCGCTCATCTTGGTGATTATTTTGAAAGGCGTTAAATCAAAATTTGAGAGAACTTTTTCTGCATCGCCATACCCCTGTGCGGTGTCGAGGATATCTATATTATTGGTAATAGCAATTTCTAAAATGCGTTCTACTTCTTTCAAAGAAACTTGTCCTTTGGTATTTGAAATGCCATAGTCACAGCCAAATTGTACTGTTCCAAGTCCTAATTTCATATTAAACCCTTCACTCTGCCCACAATTTCTTCTAAATCTTTGTCGGACAATCCATAATATAAAGGCAGGGAAATTGTTTTTTCATAATATTCTTCTGCTTTAGGAAAATCACCCACATTATATCCAAGTTCTTTATAATAGGGTTGCAGGTGCACAGGTATATAATGAACTTGCAGATTAAGCCCATTTTGGCGGGCTTTTTCATAAAATTCTTTACGATTTTCCACTAAAACAGGGTATAAGTGAAAGCAGGCATTGGAAAAATCTTTTTCAAATAGGTGTGGCAAGCCTAAATTCTCATTATAATAATCAACTATTTCTCGGCGACGTTTTTTGAATATATCTAATCTTTTTAGCTGAGAAGTACCAAGCGCCGCTTGTATATCCGTCATGCGGTAATTATAGCCAAGTTCTCGCATTTCATATTCCCATGTTTGCGTCATGTCGCCTTCTTTATGCATGCCGTGGGAACGATAGGCTAAAAGTTTCTCATATAAATCTTTATTATTAGTAGTAACGGCTCCGCCTTCACAGGTGGTGAGTGTTTTTACGGGGTGAAAGGAAAAAACGGTCATGTCAGAATAAGTGCACGATCCAACTTTTGTGTTTTTGTAATCAGAACCAATGGCATGGGCTGCATCTTCAATGATGACAATATCTTTTCCGTCTACAAGGGCTTTAATTTCTTGCATGTCACAGCTTTGCCCAGCGAAGTGAACAGGAATAAGGGCACGCGTTTTTTCGGTGAGATATTTTTGAATTTCAAGGGGGCTTATATTGGCGGTATCTGTTTCAATATCCGCAAATTTTACCGTTGCGCCAATATAGCGAGCGCAATTGGCACTTGCTAAAAAGGTGATGGGGCTTGTTATAACTTCATCGGTGGGCTGTATTCCAGCAGCAAGCAGGGCGATATGTAAACCAGATGTGGCAGAATTCACAGCAACACAATATTTTGCGCCTGTATAATTGCATATTGCTTGCTCAAACTCTCGTACCTTTGGCCCGCAGGTTAAAAAGGGAGAGCGCAGTGTTTTTATTACTGCGAGATAGTCACCTAAGCTTAGGTGTTGTTTTCCATAATTGTATGTTTTCATATTATATCTATTAATGGGCGTATGATAATCTTAGTCTTTTTAGCAGTTAATGGGTTATTGATAGTTTTAATCAAAGACCTGATATTTAAGACTTAAACGTCCTTGATAAGGTCTTTCATATCATCGATAGTGAGCCATTGGTCATTGTTGCCAGAATGGTATTCAAAATCGAGGGGGACTTTTTTCGCTTCAGTGTAGCGTTTAGACATTCTGTCCTTTTGTGTTTGCGGTAGAATGATATAAAAGTCTTTATAGTCAATGGTATTATGGGCGTCTTCTTTTGTTATCATTTGCTCATGGATTTTTTCGCCAGGGCGTATTCCCACTTCTTTGGTGGGCATATCAGGAGCAAGGGCTTTTGCTAGGTCAGGTAGAAGCATGGAAGGTATTTTTTTAACATAAAGTTCGCCACCTTCCATGGATTCGATAGCTTCAAGAACCATTTCTACTGCTTGTTCAAGTTTGAGCCAAAAGCGTGTCATGGTCATGTCAGTGATGGGCAAAAAGTCTGCCTTTTCAGCTATAAGCTTTTGGAAAAAAGGAATGACTGAGCCCCTAGAGCCTGCCACATTACCATAACGCACAACGCTAAAGATAGTTGATTTTGCTCCACTATAAACATTGCCAGCGATAAAGAGCTTATCAGAGCAAAGTTTTGTAGCTCCGTACAAATTGATAGGGGAGCAGGCCTTATCAGTAGATAGCGCCACCACTTTTTCAACGCCAGCATCGATGGCGCAATCAATAATATTTTGCGCACCGAGAACATTGGTTTTCACAGCTTCAAAGGGATTGTATTCACACGCAGGAACTTGTTTTAGGGCAGCTGCATGGATAATAATATCGACACCATTAAAAGCTCTGTGCAATCTGTCTTTGTCTCTCACGTCACCAAGGAAAAAACGCAATTTGGATTCGTATTGCTTGAATTCTGCTTGATTTTGCATTTCAAATTGCTTGAATTCATCACGGGAAAAAACGATGATTTTTTCTATGTTAGGGTATTGTTCGAAAGCCATTTGGATAAATTTTTTACCAAAGCTTCCTGTGCCACCAGTGATTAGAATCGTTTTTCCGTTGAGCATTGTATGTCCTTGCATTGACTAGTATTGAGTATTTCAAATTATAAATATGATGTAAACATTAATTGTTTAACATAATAGGTTATTCATCTTTACATCGTCAAGCAAAAAAACGTTCAAAATGACTAATGGGTCATGGTATTCCATGTCGTTCCAGCTTGGGAGGCTGTGGCTTCCGTGTTGCTCTCTCTCTCTCTCTCTCTCTCTCTCTCTCTCTCTAGTCTATTTGCTATTTACTTCTTTCTTCCTAAACACAAACGATCACGTAGCCCTTTTGCTTGCTGCAATCCTAGTGAACCGCGTTTTTTTTGCAAACAAAGTTTGTAAAGAAAACGCTGATGAGGGGGTTTGGGGGAAATCATTTCCCCCAAAAAAGTAAATTAGATTACCCCCTCCCATTTATTCTCCTTTTGGCACGGTAATTGAATATACCATGCAGTAAGGAGTTCATCATGCAAATAGTGCCTAGCCAATATACTGAAAACGAGATGTATAACACATCGTCTTCAACCACGGATTATAGCCAAGATCCTTCTCAGGCAACATTTTCGCAGGATTTGAACGACGCTCTTTCATCTAATGGTGATGGGTATGATGATTCTTATGGTGACGCTTATGACAATGATACGTATGATGAAGTTTTTAATAGTGGAAGTGACCAATCAAAAGAGTGGAAGAAGAGTTTAGATAGTGATTACGCAAGTATAGATGAAGCTCTTTCTGATACGCCTTATAGTGGACAGGCGGAAAATTTTTCCCTTTTTGTTCCACAGCCTGTGCGTTTCACTTCGGCGGAATTGGATAAATTGAGTAAATCTCTTATGGCGGATGGCGTCAGTGCTGATGCGATTAATGCTGTAAAGGCGATGGCAGGCAAGGTGGGCGGCCCAAGCATTGAGGAATTACTTGGTGCGGTGAAGCAGTCTATGACTGGTGGTAATGTTTCTCTTAGTGATAAGGAAGTTGGTTTATTACAAACCCTTAGTGGTCGATTAAGCCCTGAAAATCCTGATAAGCTTTATAATGCAATCCGTTATGGTTCTGGCACAAAGGGTATTGATGAGCTTAGTGCTGCCCTTGCTAATAAGAGCTTGAAATTATCAACGGAAGAAGTTGCTACTATTGGTAAGGCTATGAATTTGAGTGAAGATGCCATTGCTGGACTCACTCAAAAAATGGGTAATCTTGAAGGTAAAGAGCTGAACTCAAAAGACATAGAAGGTCTTTTTGGTGATGCCTCAGCCGAAATAAAGGGCAAGGCAGACGCTTACGACAAGATGCAAGCTTCTTTAAGCAAGCATTTAAAGCCTATCGTAAATGAAGCAGAGAAGCGTGAAGAGCTTTCCCGTGAATCACAGATGCGTGAATCAAAGTCTGTAGCACAGTCCCGTATATTAATTGAAGATACCGTGGTTACACGGGTGCTTGGCGATGATTTGAATCGTACTAATGTTCAAGATCCTAAGCAGTCAGATAAGTCTAAGAAAAGCCGAAGCGAAGGCGATTCTGTAGACGGTAATAATAGATTTACAAATGAGAATGGTAAGAAGGTTGCTAACGCTGCTGGCTCACAGCAGAATGTAGAAAGCGAGCTTAATAAGAAGGTTGTGACAAAGGATACTAAGGATGCTTTTTCACACGGAGCTGCGAATGCTTCAGATTCTAAAGCCCAAGGCACGCCTGTAAAGGGTTCAGATGCTTCTGGAATAGCTCAAATGCTTGCGGAAAAGAATACTGCACAAAATTCCACGTTAACGAATCCTCTTTTGTCTCAAGGTTCAGATCAAGTAAAGGCGAATGATAAGCTTTTTAATGATAATTTAGTGAACTCTCAGTTTTTAGAGAAGAAAGAGCAAGACACTGGAGCGAGAGGCTTACAAGAAAATTCAGGCAAAAATGGTGATAAAAAGAATTCACGAGACGATGATCGTGGCGGACGCAATTTAGAAAGTGCCAAATATGAATACGCATTTGCAAGCGCATCTCAGTCTCATAGTTCAATAACTCCCTCGTCTAGTAGTTCTTCGTCTGCGGCATCTTTTGCCGAGCTAGGGGGAAATCTTTTCCGCCATAGTAATGATGTGCGTACGCAAGTGCAAGACAGCATGAAAAGCATGGTAAAAGACGGAACTCAGCGCATTGAGATATCATTAAACCCTGTTGAGCTTGGTCAACTTAATATAGCCTTATCCATTAAGAATGGAGAGATAAGTGCTACAATTCAAACAGAAAAGCCAGAAAGTGCGTCCATGATTAATATGCAAATGGATAGCATTCGAGCTGACCTTGAAAACCAAGGTTTTAAGATTGAGAAGATAGAAGTAGAGGTAGGCCTTTCACAAGATAGTAGGCAAGAATGGCAGGGTATGGAGCAACATAATTCCAGCCGTGAAAACTCTGAAAACGCTCAATATTTAGAACACTTACGCTCAATAAATAAACTCGGAATGACAGATGGTGCAACTTTGGCACACAATATGCAAAGTATGGGGAATACAGCAAGTCAAACGGCAAATAGTGCCATGACTGGATTGCATATTATAGCATAACGAGGTTTATATGAGTCAGGTAAATAGCGCAATAGAGGGAAACTACGCAGATGCAGGAGGTGGCACAAGCCTTACCTCTGGTGCAGGTAATGATGAACTTGATAAGGATGCGTTTCTTAAACTACTCATTACCCAGTTTCAACACCAAGATCCATTGAACCCAATGGAAGATAAAGAATTTATCGCACAGCTCGCACAGTTCTCTGCATTGGAACAATCCATGGCATTGAATGATAGTATGGGCAAATTGATTGTTTCTACTGATTATCAAACAACAATTAGTATCACCAGTTATATTGGTAAAGAAGTTACTGGTCGTGGTTTGGGTGTTAGTAAGAAAGAGGGTGATATTTCTCTTATCAAATATGGTGCTGGCGAAGCTGTTTCTGATTGTTATGTAAATATTGTTGATGCTGCTGGTCAAGTGGTGAGCACAGTACAACTTGGAGCGAGAGCTGCTGGTATACATGAGTTCAACTGGGACGGAAAGTCAAGTAATGGTTCTGATGCCGCAGATGGTGTTTATACAGCTGCTTTCTCTGGTAAAAATGAAGCAGGCGAGCCTGTGTTTATTGATACCTCTGTATCAGGCCGAGTTACAGGAACGAGTTTTTATAATGGTGAATATTTCTTACGTATGTCCGATGGACGTTCCATGTCACTTGGAAACGTAGTTGAAGTTGTAGAGCCAACAGAAAAAGTCGTTGTCCCTGGCAAGGTTGTTACAGGTACAGATGAGGATAACTATTTGGTTGGTGGCAAGGGTGCGGATGAAATTTCAGCACTCGGCGGAAACGATATTATCGTATACGACCCAATTGATGAAATTGTTGATGCAGGCGAAGGCTATGACTTCCTTATAGCAACAGGCGATGTGGGCGAAAATGCCACAGGCCACGAAGCTATTCTACGTGGAGCAACAGCAGACAAAATCAAGAGTTTGAAAGATTTAGCAGATATGGGGCTTGTGTTCACAGCGGACGGTAAAGAAATCGACGTGACACACGCAGACTGGACAGCAAACTGGAAAGACGTGGGCAAAGGGCAATGGACCTATACAAGTAGAGAGCCTAGCACGGACAAGAAAGTGACCATTGAAATTTTGAGTAAAATAAATGATCCTGCACCAGACCCAGCGCCAGAGGCTACAAGGTCAAGCAGTCCAGCCGCACCACGCACAACAAGTGCAAGGGCAGCGGAGGCAGTCAATCAGATTGAAAACGGTATTAGTAATAGTACAGGATCGAATAAAGTAAATTTTTCTGAAGCATTACGCAAAGGCATGAGTGGCGTTGTGAACGACACAGCAGACTCATTAAGCAATAATGTATCCAGTAAGATCAATAGAATGATGAAAGCCATGAATGGCTAGGAATTGAATTTGTATAGTCTATCTGAGGGGATGGGCTTAACCTGAAACAGATTGAGCAAGGTAAGGAGTTCGTTATGAGTTTATCAGCAACAATGTGGACAAGTGTCTCTGGTTTATTAGGTCATGGTAAAAAGATGAATACCATCGGTAACAACATCGCTAACATTAACACCGTCGGTTTCAAAGGCCAACGTATGGACTTTGCAGACTTTGTGTATCAAGATACCAATAGCCTTGCAGGCCCAACACAAAATGGTTTTGGTGTTCAAGTGGGCGCGATTATGGGTAACTTTAGCCAAGGTGCGTTTGAAACAACTCAAGAATCAACCGACCTTGCTATCAACGGAAAAGGCTTTTTCCAAGTACAACCTGTTGGCTCAGATGAAGCGTATTATACCCGTGCTGGTAACTTCCGTTTTGATAGCGAAGGCTACCTTAAAGATCCTAATGGCTTTGCTCTACAAGGTTGGAAAATTGATAACTCAGGCGGCGTACAACAAGCTGCTGGCGGTAGCCCTACCCTTGGCACAACAGGCCAAAGCACTTCTCCTATACTTGGAGCAGGCGTGCCAACTGATGTGAAGCTTGATACTTTTACCGTTTTTCCTCAGCAAACCACAAAGATGGACTTCCAAGTCAATCTTCCTAAAGATGGCGCTGATAATGCAAAGAATACAGAAAATCCTTTTGCAGCTCTCTTCAATGTTTGGGATGGTACACAACCTCCTAAAACTGCAAACACTCCTGCCATTGCGCAAACCTCCTTTGCAGAGCAAACAAGCATAAGCATTTATGACGAAGCTGGTGTGAAGCACACAGCAACCGTTTATTTCGATAAAGTTTCTAAAGATGAATACGAAGGCGGAAACTCAGGTGATGAAGTTTGGGAATATATTGTAACCATCGACCCTTCTGAAGATAAGAGACAATTCGTTGAAAAAGATCCTATTACAGGTGTTGAAACTCTCAAGAATGTGAATGAAACCAAAGCGGGCGGAATGCTCATGAGTGGTACACTTCACTTCAACTCTTCAGGCGCTCTTACTAACCAATCTGCGTATACATGGGGTGGTGCACAAAACCCTGAAGATAACCCAGGTTCTTTCTCAGACGTAGCGGATCCAGCGGGCGGTCTTGACGATAAAGAAGTTATCAATTTAGACCCAACCGATATGGATAACTGGGAACCTGCGGCTATATCACAATCTGGTTATCCTATTGTTGTGGCAAACTTTGGCGGCATTTTAGATGCACAAACCACAGGTACTGCTAATGGTTCAAAGTACAATACAGAAATTAACTTTGGTATAAAAGCAGGCAACCTTTCAAGCCCATGGGAAAACAATGGCTCTCTTGCTGCCATGAATTCCGCTGCCTATATATTCAATACTGCCTATAAGCCTAATGATGATACCACAGGCCCTGAACATATTCTCTTGAACCCTGACTATAATCCTGATTTAGACGATAAGTGGAATCCTACTACGAACCGTTATGAAATGGGTGGTGTGTCACAATGGACGTTTGAGACTGAAGGGACAGATCTGTTTACCCTTATGCAGCTTGCTAATCAACCTGTAGTTCCACCTACAACTCCTCCTACAACGTTTAAGGCGTTTGAGTATAAGGATGGGACACCAGTTACTGATGCAGATTATCAGAAAATGTTAGAATTATATGATATTGACACGGTGAGCATAAAAGCGGGTGCAATGGGCAAGGATGCCGCTGGTGCCCTCATTCCTCCTAGTGATGCGAAAGTTAATTTGAAAGATGGAACGGTTACAAAATCAGATGGCACACCTTTTGATCCTGCTAATCCTCTTGACACTGGTGGAATAGATATTACCACCGCTGCACATGCACTTGAAATATCAAAAGCAGTGAGCAAGGCAGTCGACGGCGGAAGACCTCAAAATCTTAACCTATTATCCGCAGCAACACCAAGTAATGCTAACGATATTTCAACGTACAACGAACCTGCTATTATTGAAGCTGGCGCTACAACAAACCTTGGCGGTGATTTTACAAGTGCTAACTCTCAAGATGGTTATGGCTTTGGTAACCTCACTAGCTGGAACTTTGACTCCGACGGCGTCCTACACGGAAAATATTCCAACGGCGTAAGCTTACCTTTATGGCAGCTCACTATGTATGATTTCAATAGCCCTCAAGGTCTACGTAGAGAAGGTAATAACCTCTTTACTTCCACAAGAGAATCAGGCGAAGCAAAATCAGGCGCAGCTGGTACAGGCGGACTAGGCGACGTAAGCGGTTATAGCTTAGAACAATCAAACGTCGATATGTCTACAGAATTTGTTTACATGATTACCACCCAACGTGGCTATCAATCAAATAGTAAACTTATTACCACAACTGACCAAATGCTTGAAACAGTTATTAATATGAAACGATAAAGAGTAGATTACTCTCCTTGCGTTCGGGTTTCCCTCAAACCCGAGATATTAGAAAAAAAGCCCATGATGTATGTCATGGGCTTTTTT
>CAMQVJ010000032.1 GCA_947038175.1 uncultured Desulfovibrio sp. | reverse complement strand
TTCATTCTCAAGCTTTGTCTTTTCTGAATTTAGCTCTGTCTTTTCTGAAACTATTTCGTCATTATTTTCACTGTTATTATTTTTCTTTCGACTAGCCCAAAGAGTAGCTAAGGGACTAGCCAGTATACGACCCAAAAAAGGACGCATATAGACTTCAACTTTTGGCAAAAGAGCACGTGTATACGCTTCGACCTTAATCGCCCATGTCCCCATAATTGCAACGGGGTGATAACGAGTGGGAAGTTCACCAAGAACATTATCAAGCAAGAGCGCAAGAGGAATAACACAAATATATAATAAATTTTCCATAGCAAGAAACCTTTTTATTCTGAAAACCATTGTCGGAAGTTGTCGGAATTGGTTTATAAAAAATAATGAGAAATATTCAAATTCTAGTATTCTAAGATAAAAAAATACTATTCGCCCAATAAAAATGCAAATAACTAGCTCGCACATTTTTATAAGCGACACCCTGAGCTACCCCATCGACAAACGCCAAAGGTGCGTATTCTTCTTTCAATTCAATATCAGACCAATGGAACTCATGTCCACGAAATATTTTGCAAATACTCTTTTTATTTTCAAGAGCGGAATTTTCGCCGTTCTGTTTATCAAGAGAAGATTCACCAATATTAGGCTTATCAATATTATTTTCGCTTAAATCATTGCACCCAAGACTTTCTCCGTAAGGACTAAAAATGGTGTCCGCATGCAAGGTAATTTCCCTATAACCAAGAGATCTCATTTTCTTCCCCATGCACGCCACAGCATTAATAACGGCACACATAGGATGATTTATTGTCACAGGATTCACATCTTGCGGTTCTGTACTTGCAGGATTTCCTTGGGTGATTAACTCTTTTGTTAAATACATATAACCACCGCATTCAGCAAAAATTTCACCATTGGCCTCGGCAAATAAGCGAACATCTTTCCGCATACTTTGATTCTGAGAAAGTTCCTTTGCAAAGACTTCAGGATAACCACCACCAAAATATAAAGCGTCCGCCTTTGGCAAATGCGCATCATGCAAAGGAGAAAAATAAATAATATCCCAACCTAAGTATTCAAGGGCTTTAATATTGGCGTCATAATAAAAGCAAAACGCCTCATCACGGGCAATGGCAAGCACTCCCTTTTTCTTCATAGGCAGAATTTGAGGCGATGTGTCTACAGAACGAGGCACTTGCGTAACACTCAATAATTTATCAATATCAAGATTTTCTTCCAAAATATCGGCTATAGAGTCTGCCCACGCCATGTCTTTTTCCGACTCCATGCACGGTAAAAGCCCAAGTTGACGCTCGCCTATTCGCCACTCTTCTTTGCGAGGTAAAAAGCCAAGAAGAGGCGGCAAATCCCACTCGGAAAGGGCATTTCTTAAAATTTCTGCATGGCGTGGACTGCCCACATTATTGGCAATTATCCCTGCTATTTTGATATCATATTTATGTGCGTGCAAGGAAAAACCTGCAACCAAAGCAGCTATGGAACTCGCCATACCCTTGGCATTCACAACTAAAACGATGGGAATATTGAGTATACGTGCGCAGTGGGCGCTACTCCCGTCGATGGGGGGTAAGGCGCTTAACAAAGGCTCGGCTTGCAGCTCTTTTTGAGCAGACGTATTTTCGGGGCTGAGGCTTTCTTTTTTCGTGGCTAATTTTCGCACACGACCATCGAAAAGCCCCATCACCCCTTCACAAATACTAATATCCGCCGCACTGTATTTTTGAGATTCTTGGGAATTTACAGTAAAAACACGCTGAACCTCTTCGCTTCCCATCATCCATGTATCTAAATTAGCGCAAGGTCTATTGGTAACAAGGGAATGAAAGGTGGGGTCAATATAATCTGGCCCACACTTAAAGGCTTGTACACGTTTAGAATTGCGCGCCAAAAGACGCATCAGCGCTAAGGAGATAGTTGTTTTTCCTTCTCCTGAACGAGGTGCAGCGATGCAAAAGGCATGAAATGTGTTCATACTGTATATTTCACCCTATTAATCTTTGCCATATTTTTCGGCATATCCACGGGCTTCATACAAAAAATCACCGTCAAATAAAGTGCGTTCACCACCGATAATAAGCAGTGTTGACATGTCCACTTCCTCTTGAGGAAATTCTGCAATTTTGCCGACCCATTTCTTTTCTGTGTCTCGTCCTGCATTTTTCACATAAGCACATAAGACTTCAGAGCCACGGGCATCCGTAAAAATCTGTATGGCTTCTGCCATAAGTTCACGGCGCTTCTTCCCTGCTGGATTATAAAGAGCCACAGGCAATGCACTTTGCGCAACAGATCTGATATTCTTGCGAACCTCATCACTCGGTACAAGTAAATCAGAAAGGCTGACCAAGCAAAAACCATTTTGTAAAGGAGCACCAAGGCTTGCCGCCGCAATATTAGCAGAAGTAATACCAGGAAGAACCTTAATAGGAACTTGAGCAAAGTCTTCACGGCTATGTCTTAATTCCATAAGAAGCCCTGCCATGGCTAAAATCCCTGGGTCACCAGAGCAAACCATGCATACTTTATGTCCTTTTGCTGCATGCTCAAGAGCAGAAACACAACGAGCGACTTCTCCCATCATGCCATTTTGTATGATGTTTTTATGGGAAACAAGGTGGCGAATATAATCCACATACGGCGTATAACCTGCGACCACGTCACAGGATTCTAAAGCCTCGATAACTTGTGGTGTTATGTGATGCATAGAACCTGAACCAAGCCCAACAACAAGCATCTCACCACAAGCGCTTGTTCTATCTTCTACTTTTCCATGAGGTAAGCGAGCAAGCGCAAAGGTAATACAAGAAGCATAACTTGTTTTAGGCGCATAAAGGCGACGCACATGGGGGTAACTCGCGCCATTAAGAGCGGAAGCTTCACATACGGAATGTGTGCCTATTTTTTCAGCTACGTTTTGCGATGGATGTGGAACATCAATAGTATTGAGGAATTCCTCTTCATAAAATTCAGTAGGCGTATCCATTTCTTTTGCTAATTCTAAAAGCGCATTTTCTTGGGATTTTAAATTACAAGATGTGATTTTAGCAATGTGTTCTTGACTAAGAGAATGCTCTTGCAAAAACTCCTCTAAGGACGATTTGAGCAAAGAAAATTCCACATCTTTACGGCAACCAATACCTAAAACAAAGGCACGGGAATCCACAAAAAGTGTCTTTTCTGGTGCAGTATCCGCAGCATTTTCCATATCCCAATAAAGGGCGTATTCTGCGTTTTCGCTTCCTATTACGTTGTCTTTATAGGATACACAAGTGCCTGTGAAATACTTATCAAAAACAGCTTTCTTTCCTATGAAATCGATAGGTTTATTCGCTAAAATAGCGGCGTTCAAATGGCGAATAGCTTCAGGGTTCAAAATGCGTGCGCCCTCTGCCATAACCACTTCATCAAAAGAAGGAAGAGCTTGCAAATCGGTAGCGGTACTAATAACAGCTTGACCACCTGTTATGCGTGCGACCCTTCTTGCCAAACGGTTTGCGCCGCCAATATGTCCAGAAACAAGGCTCATCACATGGCTTCCACTATCAGGACAGCTTATAATGGCAGGGTCCTGCAATTTGCTTTTGAGCAGTGGAGCAATGCTGCGTATGGCGATGCCTGTCGCACCAATAAAAATATGCGCATCGAACTCGTTCCAATTCTTTTGTATCTGCTTAGACAAAGAACCAGACGGCATATATTCCACAACAATGGAAGCGTGCTTATTATGTATATCGTGATTCGCAAAATTTTCAGATTTACCAAATGCATAAATTTCCATAGGTAATTTGAGACCATAGGCGATTTCTTTTGCACGAGCAAGACCTGCGGCAGTGAAGGCATACAAGGCACAAGAGCCTTTAAAGCTTTCTTTAGCAAGGTTATTTCTATAGCCATGGGAAAATTCTTTAGCGTATAATTTAGAAGCCGCCATGAGTTTCTTATTATTTTCTTCAGCAACACCAATGGCTTTTCCCACAAAAATAAGAGCTTGGCGTCCAAAACCTGCGTCTTGTACTTTTTGAGCAATATTTTCTACTGTACCTCTAAAAATACGTTCTTCCGCCCAGGTGGCACGGTAAACCACTGCGGCAGGGGTGTCTTTAGGTAATTCCCCGTCCGTATAAAGGTCTTTCATCAATTCTTCAATTTTTCCTGTACTCAAAAAGAACACAAGCGTTGCGCCACTTTTTGCAAAATAGGAAGCTTTCTCTTTTTCTGGCATAGGAGTTCTGCCAGGAGTTCTTGTAAGAATAACGCTTTGGCTTATTTCAGGAGCGGTTAATTCACAACCAAGGGCAGCAGCAGCACCAAAAACACTGCTCACACCAGGAACAATTTTCACCGCAATGCCCTGTTCAGCAAGGAGACGTATTTGTTCATTTATTGCACCATACATCGCAGGGTCACCCGTATGCAGACGCACAACACTTTTACCTTGAATGGCAAATTCCGCCATGATTTTAACTTGTTCTTCTAAGTTCATATCGGCGCTATCTTTGCAGACGCAAGAACTTGGGCAAATCTTTAAATGCTCTTCGTTAACAAGAGAGCCTGCATAAAGAACAAAGTCCGCATTTTCAAGCGCTTTAAATCCACGGACAGTGATTAAATCCGTTGCGCCAGGTCCTGCACCCACAATTTGTATTTGGTAATTTGCTTCACAAGTGTTCATGTTTAATCCTTGCTATAGGTAAAAATATATAAAGTGTTTTGGTCTTTAAAATGATGATATGTACCCGCAATAACCGATTCATAAGCCATATTTAGGCGCAAGCACCCTGTACGCTTAAGAGCATGTTTTTCTTCCCACGAATAAAGCGCATGAAAAGATTCTAAGGTAACGGCGCTCGCCACTAAAATACCTTGAGAATCTAATTTTTGAGCGCATATATCCATGATTTCTGGGAGGCCTTTGCCACCGCCTCCAATAAATATACGACTTGGTTTTCTAAGTGTTTCTTTCGTATCGTCTGCTTGATTACCTGTTTGCTTGCTCGTTTGAACACCTGTTTGCGTGCCTGAATTATCGGGCATTGCATCGATTTTGTCACCCAAGAGAGCATCTATTATTTTCGACTGATGGACAGTATAATTTATAAGTCCAAGAGCCTTTTTATTGGTTTCTATCAATACCACACGATCTTTATTCTGTTCAACAGAATGCACATCAAGGGAGGGTGATAAAGCCGCAGCTTCCAAACCAACAGAGCCACTTCCTGCTCCCAAATCCCACAAAACACCTTTTAGCGGTAGGCGTAAACGTGACAAAATAATTGCCCGTGCATCCGATGCGGTGATGAGATTATTTTCCTTTGCAAAAACATGTTCTGGTAAGCCTAAAGGGATAATTTGTGTTCGCAGATAATTATCGGTCAGCTCTTTTTCTTCTTCTACTTTTTCTTGCCTATGTTTTGCCATGCACCCTTGCATATGCGGTGGTAAAATCAGCAAAATAGAGGTAGGAGAAAAGGTTTCTTTAGCAAGTTCACGTAATGTACCACGCAAAATACGTTCTTTTTTATTATCTTGAGTCTTACCAATAGTATCTTTTGAGTTATCTGCGCCGTCTACGTTTGAATCGCCTGTAGGATACGAACCCAAAAATTCAGCCATAACGCCACGCTTATCTGCATAGCTAGGAACAAAATTTATAATTTCTTGCGCTAAAAGATGTGCAGGGTATTTTGTTCCCCCATAAATAAGCGGCATATTACAAGAAACTATTTTACGTAAAGGCAAATCTATACCATGATGTGCGCTAAATAATTGAACATCATGCCACTCAATACCTAATTTATGAAAGAGTGATTGAAACGCAGTGACATGAGGGTGAAATTTAATAAGCTTAGAACAATGAAGTTTCCTCGCTTCCTTTGCTAAACTTGCGCCAAACCCATGGTATAATGCATCACCGCTGCATAAAACGGCAACTTTCTTTTCATCTTGAGCAAGGGAGAGAGCTTTACACGCATCGTCATGAGCGTGTGCACCAATGGGAAAGGTTTGCGCATGCCCATGCACATAGCTTTTCAAAAGAGAAGCAGATCCAAAAACAGCATCATAGATTGAAAAATCCATAGCCTCTAAACGAGGCATAGGTTCAATACCACAAGAAAAAACATCAATATAAGTAGTATGTTGTTTATTATTATCAGACACGTCCAGACACGACGAATCCTGCAAACATTTGTTCTCTTTATTTTTTTTATCACACATACTCATGCAGTTCCCTTTTCTTTGGTTTGCCTTGCAGGACTTCTTTTTTCAAAGATACAGTCCCCATTAAAATCACAAAGTAAAATCCCAAATTCCACATCATCACAAAGAGAATGAAAAAAGTGAAACGCCTTCTCTGCTAACTCCGAGAGAACTAAAAGACGTATGTCGGGGGGAATATAGAGAAGAGCTTCCCTCACGGATTGGGCTTTTTGAAGTTCTGCGCATAAGTCATCATACGTTTTAAGGGCTTGCGTATCACAACCCTTCAATTCTTCATCCGTACTATCTGTCTTTTTATCAAGGTTTTCATGAAGAACCGCCCCACTTGTCGCCTTGCTGTGCGGAATATTGAGCGCTAAAAGAATTTGCTCACGCAATAATTCCATATCTTGCGCCACGTTATGCGCATGGGTATTTTCAAAGCCAGCTGCATATTTGCAAAGCTTGCCACCCATACAAGAAATAGTGACACGCTTCATTTTATATTTACGAGCTGCTTTTATGCTTTCACCAATAAAATCACCAATAGAAACAAAAGCTGTATCTGGAAGCGTAGGATAAAAAGCCCGTGCGGCTTTTTGCGTGCGCCCACCAGTACAAAAAACCATATGTTCGCCGCCAGTAAGATTATTAGAGCGAACACAAACTCGCACAGTTTCTATATAAGCATCATGACTATAAGGGCGAACATGTCCCGTCGTGCCTAAAATAGAAATGCCACCCTCAACACCTAAATGAGGGTTTAGAGTATGTTTTGCTATTTCCACTCCATCTTCCACACCTAAAGAAAAAAGCCATACTTTAGGTTCTTGAGAGCAAAGCCCCATACCAGCATCTTTAAGATTCGTGATGAGCATTTGCTTAGGCCCTTGATTAATTGCCCAATGCCCTTGCTCACAATCAAGCCCCAAACGAGTACAAAGCCCAATACCAGAAACCGCATGCACAATAAGCGTGTCGTAGCCAACAGATAAAATATAATCCGCAGGCATCGCATCGCTGAGTTTCGCTTCTTCTAAGGAAGCGAACAAAATAGCGCCGTGAGTGCAATCGGGGTCATCACCGCCATCTTTACGTATACGAACAACAGGATTTTGTGATGCCACTCCTTTTTCTGCTTTCACAGATAAAGTGTCCCCTAATTCATGGGATGACTTTAACTCCAAGGACTTTAATTCCGAGGACTTTAATTCTGAAGAGCTTGATTCCGATGCCACATCGTCCACAAGCAAAGGAAGATATATTTTTCTACCATCAAGAAAAAACACTTCAACCTGATGAATTTCTTCTTGAGACTGCTTATAATGCCAAGCAGAAAGGGCAAGCGCAGTAGCACAAGCTCCCGTGGAATATCCCCACCGTAATTCTTTCTTTTCTTGCCCCTGCTCATTTTCGTTCGCAGTTTTTTTACTTCGCTTGGTCATTTGTATCTTATTAAGATGTCTTTTTATTCAAGATGTTTTGAACTTCTGACATGGAAAAAACAAAGTCTCCATGCCAAAAGCCAAACAAAATCAAAAAAAACACACTAGGCTAAAATTAAAGAATATTTTCCATTATTGCATGTAAGGTGGTGACAGCTAAAGCGCTTCCGCCTCGTCTTCCTTCAAGGATAATATGCGGAACATCACATTTCGCCAATAATTCTTTGGACTCAACCACATTAACAAAACCGACGGGCATACCAATAACAAGAGCAGGACGGGCGTTTTCTTCTAAAATATATTTAGCAAAACGAGCCAACGCCAAAGGTGCATTACCGACTAAAACAATGGAATTATCAAGAACAGGACGAACTTTTTCAGCACTGCAAATGGCTCGTGTGCGTCCTTCTTTTTTGGCTCTTTCTATAATGTCTGCATCGCTAATGCTACAGATAAGGGATTCAGGGCTATAATTTGGGTTAATCTTTTTGAGCTTATCGATAGATAAACCAGAGCGTATCATCTTAGAATCACAAATAATAGACGCCGCATTTTGCATCGCTCTTATACCCGCTTCCACAGGATTATGACGAAAAACCAAAGTATCGGCAATATGTAAATCTGCCGTTGTGTGGATTAAACGCCTTGCAACACGCCATTCTTCATCGGGTAAATCCATAAGAGCCGTATTTTGCAACTCTTCTTTTATCATACGAAAGCTTTCACTCTCGATTTCAGCACCGCTTAAATCCCAACGAAGGGCATCCATTTCTTTTGTATATAAAGACATATAATACTCCTAAAATAAAAACAAATTCATCCACATCATAACGCCAAGGCTACCTAATAACGTGATGATAAAGCGGGCAAATTGCATTGTAAAAACAATAGTAAACGCTACTTTTGGAGGATAAACCCCAAGGGCGCTTGGTAAATTGCGGCGCAAAGTTCTGATAGGATTACCCACAGCGCTCGCCACTAACATTGCCAATAGAATTTGAGACTCATGCACTAAACCTTCTGCGTATAAATTTGCAGAAACGCCTGCCGATTGCACAAGCCCACCAATTTGGGCCACAACAATAGACATCAGTTCGGCGGGGAAATATTTTGCCACTTGAATGGGGATATATTGATCCCAAAAGTCAAAAGCACCAGTTTTTATAAGCCATTCCACACCAAGCATAAGGGGAACAGTGATATAAATCATTCTAAATATAAGGGCTGAGGAACGCATAAGCCCAAGATTAATCGATTTTTTCCAGCTTAAAACTTCACTTTGACTAGAAAATTCTGATGTCCATTCATCGGGAGTCATATGGCGATATTTATAGCGATTAATACAAAACGCCATAAAAATCACTAAAAAACCACCAAAAAATTGCACACCAAAAAAGAGAAGCCCAGGCAAACCAATAAGCGCTATTACAGGATAAATAACCCGCAAGGAATGAGACATATGAGACAAATAACTATTAGCCATGCCCCCCGTTATCAAAGCAGAGGTTGGAATAGTACCGTCCGTATGGCTACTCATAAGCACAGAATTTGCCCCAACATTTGAGTAGAGAGCAATGGGCATGCTCACGCCAATAACTTCTGGCAAGCGTGCTGCCCGTGTTATGTTTCGCAGAAAATACCCAAAATACAAATGCCAAGAACGAGCTTCCATTAGCCCACCTAAAAACGCAGCGATGCCCACCATGAGAAGCAATTTACCAATACTTTTCGCTTTCATCATGATTTTTTCAAAAGCACTTTTTTCTGAAGATTTATGCTTGCGAGGGGGCTCTTCACTTATAGGTGCTTGTGCCTGTTTCGCCAGTTGTGCTTCTTTTGGTTGTCTTGCCAGTTCTTCAAGTTGCGCTTCTTTCAATTCTTTCGTTTGCACAGCCTGTTCCACTGACTCCGATTTTCCGAGTATATTCTCTTCTGCCTTCTCTTGTGAACCTTTTTCTATCATGCTGTTACTTGTACTATTATATGCCCACTTCTTCTTTTGCACGGCAGGCATATTAACAATAACAAAAAGAGCAAACACAAGGGCAGCAATGAAAAAAGCTATTCGCCAAGGAGATTTCCATGGATATTCTTGCTTTTTTCTCGACTTTTTAGATTTGCTTTTTTTGTGAGATTTCCCGCCATCTTCAGCCTTAGACGCATGGGATGCATGCGTTTTGCTAGGCTTCTCATCGGCGGAATCTACAGCATCTTTTTTCATTTTTTTACCATAATCATGGAGAAGTACGCTTCAGGCAATTCGGCTATTTCATCAAGGGAGCGAACAATGCGCTCAGTTGGCATAGACAATTCTTCACCATAAATAATTTCTTTAAATCCGCCATTAGCTTCTTCTTTTTTGAGACGATCCAAAAGAGCTTTACGGGTGCGATATGTTTTCAAAAGTATGGTTGTACTATTTTTAGGAAACTCGATGCTTTCCACGTCATCATTCTTAAAAGAAGGAACAACACGAAGCATTTCTCTATTTTCCACAAGCACAGTTTTTGCTTTAGCAGCAAGGGTGGCAAAAGAAGTAACGCCAGGAACAATCTCCACATCCGTTTCAGGATATTTCTTCATAATTCTTTCAAGAACATAGGCAAAAGTACTATACGTCATAGGATCGCCCAAGGTAGCAAAAGCACAGCTCTTACCTTCTCGCATTGCTTCCATAACTTTTTCGGCATTTTCGTCTATTTGCGCCTCACGCTCCGTATTATCTCTAGACATACTAAAGGTGAGCATGCACATTTGTGCGCTTGGTTCAAGAGAATCCACAACTTGCTTAGAAATACTATCAGAAACATTACGGGATATTACCGTAAAAATCACATCAACAGAGCGCAAAACATCAACAGCACGCAAAGTCAAATATTGCGGATCGCCAGGTCCAATGCCAACACCATATAATTTACCTAGTTTCATAATACACACCTTTTAAAAGTTGATTTTATAAAGGAAACATCAAAATAACTTTTCTATATTTTATTAAAGACAATAATACTGAAAAAATTAATCAATACACAATGCTAAACTCCACAAATATAACGGCAGAACAAAAATACAGAAAGGTTACTTACAATACAGCCAGAGAACTTCTGACACATATACACATAAAGCTAAATCCATCTTGAGAACAATTTCACATTGTAACAATTAAAAAAAGAAACCCATGGTTTATTGCATTTTCCTTGTCGAAAATCTGTGCAATATATCACCAAAAGTTTCACTCATATAATTCTATGGACAGCTTACATGTAAAGAATAACGTAGAAAACGCTTCATAAAACCACCTTTGTCCAAATCCCGTGGACATTATTTGGAAATAAATTTCCAGTGTGATATTCATATAGGCTGGTTTGCCGGCTCAAGTATCGTCCTCCTCCATGCCTTCCCATGAAAATAATCACAGTGGCTATTATGGAATCGTCCTCTCTCACGGCTGCGGGTCAGCTTTTTTGCTTCCCATTTACCCCAAAAATTAGGAACCTATATCTATGCTTCGCAGAATAATAAATTTTCATTTAAAGCGCAAGAGGGAATTATTTTTTTATGCTATTTTTTTCATTTTTTATTTTAGTTAATATTCTAAAGCTCTCCATAATAACCCTTGTCAATGAGCAAACAATGACTATTATCTTATGAGAAAGTACAGGGAGTTGAAACTTTTTCCATAATTCTTACGAGAAAAAGAAAAACATCCCACCTTTCCAATAGGACCACTAAAATATTCTGTAAAGTTAACATATATTGTGTTTTTGAATATATTTACAATAGCAAGCCATATTGATTGTTATCTGCAAGAAATCATTCTAAAGGAAAATTCATGTCAAATAAATATAAAGAACTATTCACTGGACCAAATCCCCCAAAGATTAGCCCAGAAGCTCACGGCGCTATCGTTGTTGAAGGCGCACGTCAAAATAATCTAAAAAACATAAGCGTGCGTATTCCAAGAGATGAACTTGTCGTCGTCTGTGGCCCTTCAGGGTCAGGAAAGTCAACCCTCGCTTTTGACATTGTATACGCAGAAGGTCAACGCCGTTATGTTGAATCTCTTTCCGCCTATGCTCGTCAGTTTTTGCCAAAAATGGATAAACCTCTCGTTGATAAAATAGAAGGGCTCTCCCCTGCTATCTCCTTAGAACAACAAACAGCAGGGCGAAACCCTCGCTCAACAGTGGGCACAGTCACAGAAATATATGACTTCCTACGTGTTTTTTATGCAAGACTTGGCAAAATGTATTGCAGCCACTGTGGAACTCCCATCGAAGCAAGAGCTTCAGATGAAATTATAGCAGATATTATGGATCTACCTCAAGATTCACGCATACACCTACTCGCCCCCTTAGTAGAAATGCAAAAAGGCACCCATCAAGACAGACTCAAAAAACTAAAGTCCGAAGGTTTTGTGCGTGTACGTGTGGCAACACTTGGGGCAGAAAAACAAGTATACACCATTGATGATGTGCCTGCTCTTGATAAAAACAAAAAACACAGCATAGATTTAGTGGTTGACCGCCTTGTTATCAAAGACGATATGCGAACACGCCTTGCAGATTCGGTTGAGCTTGCGCTACGCTACGGCAATGGGCGTATTCTTGTGACACGTGAAGGAGAAAATGACATTGTGCATTCGACAGACTCCGTTTGTCCAAGTTGCCGTGCCAGTATGCCAACCCCTTCTCCACAATTATTTTCCTTCAATAGCCCACAAGGCGCATGCCCTCAATGCGCAGGCATAGGAACAGTCGCCACATTTGATCCACAACTTATTTCCCCAAACGACAATCTTTCCCTGCGTGAAGGCGTTCTCGCTCCACTTTCCCAAGCAACAACTTGGCAAAAAATGGAAAAAGCCCTTGTAGCACTCGGTAAACGTCATAAATTCACCCTTGACACTCCTCTCTCTCAATTCTCAGAAAAAGCAAAGAAAGCCCTTTTTCATGGCGAAGCTGGCGGAGTCAACAAAACAGGGAGTTTACGCAGAAATTTCATGGGCGGAACAAGCCTCAATCATGAAACCGTCAACGTCAGTGAAGATTCCATATCCCTCACTGTTTGGCCAGGCGTTATGTTTCTCCTTGAAAAACGTATGCAAAATAGCGATGCATGGGGAGATATTTTATCTCGTTATAGTTACGCAGTTGACTGCCCTTCTTGCCAAGGCGCACGCTTACGCACCGAAGCTTTACACGTTCGAGTAGGCAATACAAACGAAAAAAGCAAAGACAGCAAACAAGATAAGGATAATCCCGAATATAATATTTTTGAATTTTGCAGTCTCTCCATAACAAAGGCTCTACACTGGCTTGAAAGTATCAAATTTGAAGGCCGTCACGCAATTGTAGCAGAACCACTACTCAAAGAGCTCACTCATCGCCTCACTTTTATGATTAATGTGGGATTGGATTACATATCTTTAGGGCGTGCCATGATGACCCTCTCTGGTGGCGAAGCACAACGCATACGACTTGCTTCACAGCTTGGCTCAGGACTTGTTGGCGTTACCTATGTTCTTGATGAACCTTCCATTGGACTACACCCACGAGATAACGAGCGCCTCATTCAAACCCTACGCAGCCTTCAAAAAAGAGGAAACACCGTTCTTGTAGTTGAACACGATGAAGCCACTATTCGCGAAGCAGACACTATTCTAGAATTAGGCCCAGGTTCAGGCTCGCAAGGTGGTGACCTTGTTTTTGCTGGTAACGTAAAACAACTCTTTGAATCCGATTCCCTCACCGCAAAATATATGCGTGGTGATCTCAAAATACCTCTCCCCGATGAACGACGCGAAGTAAAAGAAGTCATCACCCTCAAAGGAGTAAGCACCAATAATATCAAAAATATTGACTGCGACATCCCCCTTGGCCTACTCACCTGCGTAACAGGCGTATCAGGTTCAGGCAAAAGCTCCCTTGTTATTGACACTCTTTACAAGCACGTCGCCATGCATTGCGGAATAAAAGTCGATCAACCAGGAAAACTCAAAAAACTCATTAATGCAGAAGTAATCGAAAGAGTTGTTTCCATCGACCAAAGCCCCATTGGACGCACACCACGCTCAAACCCTGCAACCTACACAAAAATATTCGACGAAATACGCACCATTTTTTCCCTCACACAAGACTCTAAACGCAGAGGCTACAAGGTAGGGAGATTTAGTTTCAACGTTGCAGGCGGACGCTGCGAAACCTGCAAAGGGGACGGGCAAATTCGTGTAGAAATGCACTTCTTACCCGACATCTTTGTGACCTGCGACGTCTGTAAAGGAAAGCGCTTCAACAGAGAAACACTCGAAGTGCGCTACAAAGATATGAATATCGCCGAAATTCTCGATATGACCGTAAACGAAGCAAGAAAATTCTTTGAACATTACCCCGTTCTTGAACGACGTCTTGCCGTACTTGAAGACGTAGGGCTTGGCTATATTCGCCTCGGCCAACCAGCAACCACCCTCTCTGGTGGTGAAGCGCAACGTATCAAAATATCAAGGGAACTTGGAAAGCGCTCCCTACCAGGAACACTATACATACTCGATGAACCAACCACAGGGCTACACATGCACGAAGTTGGAAAACTCGTAACAGTTCTACACCAACTCGTCGAAAGAGGAGCCTCCGTAGTCGTCATTGAACACAACACCGATGTTATTCTTGCCTCCGATTATGTCATCGACCTAGGCCCCGGTGGCGGAGAAAGTGGCGGAAATATCATTTCCCAAGGCAGTCCAGAAGCCATCATGGCAGACCCGAATTCCATTACAGGGAAATTCCTCACAGAAGAAAGACGCTTACGAAGAAAGAATTTAGTGTAGAGAGAATTTAAGGGGGAAAACCCCATTTTTTTGAAAAAAATGAGTTTTTCCCCCTTAGACCCCCTTTCCTGAAAAAACAATAATAGCACCCCATAAACTATTTAATAAGGCTTTCCAATTAGCAAATAAGCAATTTGAAGTTTTATATACAGGTAGAGAATAAATACAGGGATAGACAATAATATACTATTGCAACTTATCACAAAAAAACGTATTATTAACGCTTGATAAATTATGGATTTTTATAAATTTTGATATCCCAAATTTAAAATGAGGAAATAATGATGGCAACTTGCACAAAATGTAATGGTTTTGGTAGAGAGTCTTGCGGTGTTTGCTGGGGCGGACAAAGACAAATTCTTTGCATGGGCTGTAGCGGTAGAGGCTTTATTAAAAACGAAAACGGCGAACAAATAACCTGTTCTCGCTGCGAAGGCAATAAAGTTTATATTCCCCTAAGCTGTCCAAAATGTGATAATAGTTATCCTTGCCCGCATTGCGACGGAAAAGGCACTGTATAAGACTTTTAAGTTTACTGCCCCCTAATGTTTTTTTCAGGAAGGGGGCGAGGGTAAACCTGTTAGTTAAAAAATATCAATCATTTAGCTTATAAGTACATTCTGAAACGATTTTAAACGCATACCCCTTAATGTTTTTTTCAGGAGGGGGGCGAGGGGGGAACCTCATTTTTTTTCAAAAAAAATGGGGTTCCCCCCTCAAAACATAGTTACCAAAAAACAAACCCCCATATCTGTAAGATATGGGGGTTTGTTTTTTGGTAACTTTATTACTTTATTATTTTTTCAATTTTGATAGCACAGGCTTTGTACTCTGCGGTTTGGCTTATGGGGTCAAAGGCAGGGTTTGTTAGCCAGTTGGCATTATTTTCACGAAAGTGGAAGGCCATCCATACGAGTCCTTCTGGCATATCGGGTGTAATTTTCGCTATCACATCAACGGAGCCACGTCGAGAAGAGGCACGGATTGTTTCGCCTTGGGCTATGCCGAGTCTTTCTGCATCTATTGGAGAGATATCGGCTGTTTCGTGTGGAAGCAGGGTGTTTAAACCTTCACAGCGTCCTGTTTGAGTACGTGTGTGGTAGTGGTATAAACGGCGCCCTGTGCTGAGTACAAATGGATATTCTTTGTCAGCAACTTCTGCTGGCGGTGTCCATTGCGCTGGTGTAAAGAGCCCTTTCCCTCTGGCAAAAGCTCCTTCTTTGTGTAGAACAGTCGTTCCTTCGTGGTTTGGATCTGTGCATGGCCATTGTAGACCATCGCCTTCAAGACGGCTGTACTTAATACCAGCAATATTAGCGGCAACAACGGAAACTTCATTATCCCATATTTCTTGAGAGGAGTTTGATTTCCAGTTATGGCCGAGTTTAGCGGCAAGTTCTTTGAATATCCACCAGTTTGGCATAGCTTGCCCAGGAGCTTTACTTGCGGTGCGCACACGGCTTACACGGCGCTCACTATTGGTGAAAGTTCCATCATCTTCACTCCAAGCTGCGGAGGGTAGAATAACATGGGCAAATTTTGACGTTTCATTGTGGAAAAGATCCTGCACCACAAGAAATTCCGCTGAAGCAAGACACGATTCTATGTGACGAATATCGGGTTCGGTATTCGCTATATTTTCACCAAATATATAGAAAGCTCTTATTTTCTTTGTTGGCAGACCTTCAAGCATATCAGGCATCATTATACCATTTTTAGAAGGTAAGTCTTTAACATTCCAAAACTTTTCGAACTTCTTTCGAGCTTCTGCGTCTGCGACTTTTTCGTAACCTGGGAATATTTTAGGCAATGCCCCCATGTCACAAGCACCCTGCACGTTATTTTGACCACGAAGAGGGTTCACTCCACCAAGAGGGTGTCCTACGTTACCCAAAAGCATTTGCAAAGAAGCGCAAGAGAATACGTTATTAACACCACAAGTATGCTCAGTAATACCAAGGGTATATGCAAGCATAGCAGGTTGAACAGACGCTAAGTCACGAGCCACTTGAGCTATCACGCCCGCAGGAATACCGCAGATAGGGGAAGCCATTTCAGGGGTATACGCTGCAACAGTTTTCTTGAGATTTTCAAAGCCCTCTGTATTTTTTTCTACATACGCTTTATCATACAAGTTTTCTTCAATAATCACTTGCATAATAGCATTAAGGAGGGCTATATCGGAGCCTACTTTGAGTTGCAAATGAGTTTCGGCAAGTTTCGCAATACCTGTACGGCGAGGATCTGCCACAATAAGACGGCAACCATTACGCACAGCTTGCTTAAGGAACGTCGCTGCTACGGGGTGCGCTTCGGTGATATTAGAACCGAGTAAAAATACCATTTTAGCGTCACGCACATGGGCAAAACTATTTGTCATCGCACCAGAACCAAAAGAGGTAGCCAGACCGGCTACAGTTGGAGCGTGTCAGGTTCGTGCGCAGTTATCTATATTATTTGTCTTAAAAATTGATCGAAAGAGTTTTTGCATTTGGTAGCTGTCTTCGTTGATACTACGAGAACAAGAAACACCTGCAACAGAATCAGCGCCATATTTTTCAATAGTATCGGTGAATTTTGTTGCTATAAGTTCAAGAGCTTCGTCCCATGATGCGGATTTAAAACTACCATCTTCTTGTCTAATAAGAGGCGTCGTGAGTCTGTCTTTGCTATAAATAAAATCATAGCCAAAGCGACCTTTAACACAAAGTCTACCGAGGTTAGGCTCTGCATCAGCAACGCCATTAACTTCAATAATACGTCCTTCTTTCACCAAAAGTTCTTGCTGACAACCAACACCGCAATAAGGGCATGTTGTGCGAATTTTGATAAGTTCGTCTTTTTTTGTGCTTAGTCCGTAGGCTTTTTTCGCAGAAAGTGCGCCTGTAGGGCAAACTTGTAAACATTCACCACAATGGGTGCAATTATCATAATTAACAAGTGGCAACCAGTTCTCTTTTTCTGCTCTGCGTCCAAATTGAGACGGAATAGCCTCGTTTACTTGAATCGCATTACAAGCAGAAGCACAGCGCCCACATTGAATACAGCGTGAAAAATCACGAGTAATCATAGGATGTTTATTATCAAGAACAAAATCCCCTTCTTCTGGGACAATATCCTTCACAGGAATTTGATATTTAAGTACCAAAGTCTGTAATTCACAGCGACCATCACTAGGGCAAGCATGCTCACGATGGGGCATATTCATTGCAGCGATTTGGTAAGGAGACTTACTATTAGGAATAGCACGCATGAAACAATCATGACGCCCTTCGGCAAGAATCGTTGTTAAAATATGTTTGCGCAAAGCTATGAGAGCAGGTGTTTCCGTCTCGATACACATGCCCTCTTCTGCGTGGGTGGAACAGGCTGGCAAAAAACGATCCTGCCCTTTTACCTCTACAGAACAAATACGACAGACATCGCCATGACCTGACCTAGGTAAATGACACAAAGTAGGGATATAAATTCCCGCTTTTTGAGCGGCCTCCACAATGGTTTCACCGCTTCTAAATTCTATTTTTTTTCCATTAATTGTCATATATGACATAAAAAACACCTTCTCTTTACAGTATGTGAGGCATATATCGATATTATTACAGTCTTAATTTCAGAGAAAACTCACATTATGTATTTTCTGTAAACTTTGTTTAGAAAAAATACATAATGAGGGGGCTTGGGGGAAATGATTTCCCCCAAAAAAAACAAATTTGAATGAGGTATTCCCTCTCTAAAGTTCACAAAAAAGTTTCCTTAAGAGGCAACCATAAGAATACGGAAGCAACGTAGGCATCTTGAAGCCTCTTTACACGCTTCTGCATCGATAGAACCTTGCTCTACTTCAGAAAAATCGTATAAGCGTTCATCTACAGGAAGAGCATGTAAGGGGATTGAGGCTGTCAAATCGGTAGGCGGGGCAATTTCAACATCATCAACGATTTTGATAGATTCTAAAGCATGCTCTAGTATTTCGATTTTTGAAGCACTCACTTCTTTTCCCTCAAGATAGTCCGCTATATGCAGTGCCGCACGTTCCCCTGCTGCAAGCGCAGCAATGAGCGTTTTAGGACCAGTGGCACAGTCACCACCACCAAAAAGATTATTAAAAGAAGAAACTTTTCCTGTAAAGGGATCTGCTTCAAGGTTATTATACTTATCGAGCCCAGCGTTTCCTTCCCCTGAAAGCCCACCAAGAATATAACCAACTGTCACTTTTTGACCGATAGCATGGATAATAACATCACACTCAAGCTCAAATATTTCGCCTTCAATGGGTACAGGGCTTCGACGCCCAGAAGCATCCGCTTCGCCTAGTTCCATTTTTTGACATGAAATACCTGTCACGCATCCGTTCGCATGATGAATTTTTGTAGGCGCAAGCAAGAAATTAAATGTCACACCCTCAAGTTTAGCTTCGTGTATTTCTAGTTTGTCGGCAGGCATTTCTAGTTCAGTACGGCGATATATAATCTGTACATCTGTAAAGCCATGTCGTAAGGCTGTACGCACACAGTCCATAGCTACGTTACCACCACCAACAACCACAACACGAGTCCCATGTATAATTTTATTGCCACGAGTCGCTTCATTAAGATACTCGATACCACTGATATATCCTGTGGTACAGTGTTGTTCATTTTCACAGCGCATGCTTGGTGCATCGGGAGCGCCTGAGGCTATGAATACAGCGGAATACCCTTTTTGTTCCAGTAATTCTTGAACACTGACATCACTACCAACATCGACGCTATATTGAATTTCACAACCAAGCGCTTGCACACAAGCCACTTCTTTTTTCAAAACAGCGGCAGGCAGGCGATAATCAGGAATACCATATTTTGCCATACCCCCTGATCTTTGTTGTTTTTCAAAAATAGTGACTGGGAAACTTTGCTTAGACAGGTGATAGGCGCAGGAAAGCCCTGCAGGGCCAGCACCGACAACAGCTACCTTTTGTTTTTTTGCAAGAGGCGCTACTTCTGTCTTTATAATATTTGGGGAAGTATTTTTATCAAAAAGGAAGCGTTTTAGATGGCGAATAGCAATTGGTGTGCCATTTTGCCCACGTTTACAAGCCGCTTCACAAGGGCGCTCACAAACACGGCCAATGGTTCCTGGCATGGAACATTTATCCATGACACAGGAAAGCCCCTCGTCAAATTGGCGTAAACGAATATTCTCAATATAGGTAGGAATATCCACATGCCCAGGGCAAGCATTCATACAAGGTGCTGTGACTAAAGAGGTATAATTCCCCTTTGTCACTTTTCTTGCTGCGAGCAAATTGGGAGCATTCTCGATAATATCCAAAAGCGCTTTAGGGGAAGTTTGCCCAATATCACAGCGAGCGCTTGACATCACAACTTTCGCCAGATTGGCAAGGTATTCGATATCATTCTCCGAATTATTATCGGAAGCATTGCCCTCACAAAGAGCATTAAGGCGTTTCGCTATATTCTTGAGTCCACTGCGACATGGAAAACATTGCCCACAAGATTCACCTGCGGCTTTGTCCATGTACGCACGTATCATATCCAAAACATCAACGCTACTATCATTAATAGTCACGCCACCAAAGCCCATGACAGCTTTGGTTTCTATGGATACTTTATCCCCTGCCCATGTGTCTATAATCGACATATGTTCTCCAACCTTTTTTACTATATACGTTCCGCTGCTTCAATAACATGTTTCACGAGCACAGATGTAGTTACAGTGCCAACTCCGCCAGGAACGGGAGTTATAGCGCCTACAATCTTTTCTGCATCAGCAAAATTCACATCCCCCACAAGCTTACCGTCCTCATTTACATTAATACCCACATCGATAATAACTTGTTGCGGTGCAAGGTATTTTTCACTTACCATATTTGCCCGTCCAACTGCTACAATAAGGATATCTGCGGCACGGCAAACATCTGCTAAATCTACTGTTTTTGAGTGAGCTATGGTAACGGTTGCGTTTTTAGCGAGTAGCATCATAGCCACAGGCTTACCAACAACCAAACTACGCCCAAGCACAACAACATTCTTCCCAACCAAATCCACTTTGAAATGCTCGAGTATTTCCATACAAGCACGTGCAGTACAAGGAGGAAAACCCGTCGTAATATCAGCAAAAACCCCCACAAGCGAAGCATCACTTATACCATCAATATCCTTTGCAGGAGAAAGAGCATTACGAATAATATTGTCATCAAATTGTTTTGGCAAAGGGCGAAAAAGAAGAACACCATGGATACTGCTATCCTTATTCACGTTCTCAATCACAGCGAGCAATTCATCTTGAGTGGTTGTTGCGTCCAATACGATTTTTTTAACATCCACACCGATAGTTTCGCAACGTTTTGTCGCTCCACGTTCGTATGAAATATCATCTTCACGGTCGCCCACACGGACAATCGCTAAAGTAGGATTAATATTTTTTACCTTAAGGGCTTCTGTTCTTTGCTGTAGATTAGCGTTGAGTTCTGCTGTTACTTCAGCGCCTTTAAAAACTGTTGTCATCTTTCATATCCTTAAACAAGTCGTGCCAAAACATTCGCATAAATGTCGTCAGCTTTCTGTGTATATATTTCAAGCATCTCGTGGGTTTGTGCATTCACTTCATCGGCATAAAGTCGTTCAGTCATAGCACTGGTATTAATAAAAACATTGAGACTTGCACCATGCAAAGCGGCTCTACAAAAAGCAACGCCAACACCAACATCACTGATGGCTATGGCTGTTCCTTTGGCGGCAAAATCTGCGTGTAAATCAATGGCAAGGCAACATGTTTTCATAATCTCTAAAGGCACGGAACAAGCAGCTTTAAGGGCAAGTTCCATAACACGCGCCTTTTCTGCTTTTTCTTCTTCTGTTTCCCGTGGCATGCCATACGCCTTAGAGAGCGGTTCAAAAACAAGAGCGTCTTCTTGCACTAAAGCAAGCAAACGATCTTGTATTTTATTCGCTTCTATTTGCATAGCGACAATGTCATCTTGAACGTCAGCGTATTTCTTTTTACCAATGGTCAAACTACCCACCATATTACCAAGAGCCATACCCACTGCACCCACGAGGGCGGACGCACCGCCCCCCCCAGGCACAGGAGATTTGGACGCTAATACGGTAACAAATTCACGACATGTATTTTGCGAATAATCCTGCATCTAAAATCCTTATTTCTTAAAACAATCCTACAATTTTACCATCATCAGTCACATCAATCTTTACAGCACTTGGTACACGAGGTAAACCAGGCATAGTCATAATATCACCTGTTAACGCTACTATAAAACCAGCGCCAGCGGAAACTTTAAGGCTACGAATAGTAACAGAAAAGTCTTTGGGTGCGCCAAGCAAAGTAGCATTATCACTGAAGCTGTACTGTGTTTTAGCCATACATATAGGTAAAGAACCAAAACCCATCTCTTCAAATTGTTTAATTTGACGACTTGCTTCTGCTGTAAGAATAACTTCCTTACCGCGGTAAATCTTTTTCACAATGGCGTCAAGCTTTTCTTCAATGCTTGATTCAAGAGGATACGCAAATTGAAGTGGCTTTGCAGCGCCTTCTGTCAAACGTACTACTTCCTCTGCCAAAGCCTTTCCGCCTTCTCCACCCTTTTCCCATACTTCAGACAAGGCAACATTAACGCCAAGTTCTCTACATTTAGCTTCAATAAGTTTCAATTCTGCTGGAGTATCAAGAGGGAATTTGTTAATGGCAACCACTGAAGGCAAACCAAAAACTGTGGAAATATTATTGATATGTTGAAGCAAGTTTGGCAAGCCTTTTTCCAAAGCAACAAGATCTTCTTTACCAAGGTCTTCTTTCTTTGCGCCGCCGTGATGTTTAAGAGCACGAACCGTCGCAACAATAACAACAGCAGAAGGATTCAAACCAGCCAGCCGACATTTGATATCAAGGAACTTTTCAGCGCCAAGGTCAGCACCAAAACCAGCTTCAGTTACGGCATAGTCACCAAGCTTAAGCGCCATTTTAGTAGCCATAACAGAGTTACAACCATGGGCAATATTAGCGAAAGGGCCACCATGAATAAATGCTGGAACATGCTCAAGTGTTTGCACTAAATTAGGTTTGATAGCGTCTTTAAGTAAAGCGGTCATTGCGCCTTGAGCTTGTAAATCAGCGGCAGTCACAGGCTTATTTTCCCTTGTGTAAGCAACAATAATACGTGCAAGGCGTTTTTTCAAATCGCTAAGCCCAGTAGAAAGGCAAAGAATCGCCATAACTTCAGATGCTACCGTGATATCAAAACCGTCTTCACGTGGAACACCATTTGCTTTTCCGCCCATGCCACAAATAATATTACGAAGTTGGCGGTCGTTCATATCAACAGCACGTTTCCACGTAATTCTACGAACGTCAATATCTAAATCGTTACCTTGTTGAATATGGTTATCAAGCAAAGCAGCCAGTAAGTTATTTGCAGCGCCAATAGCGTGGAAGTCACCCGTAAAGTGAAGGTTGATATCTTCCATAGGAACAACTTGAGCATAACCACCACCAGCAGCCCCACCCTTAACACCAAAAACTGGCCCTAAAGAAGGTTCACGCAAAGCCACTACGCTTTTTTTGCCAATAAATTGTAAGCCATCAGCCAAACCAACAGTGGTTGTGGTTTTGCCTTCTCCTGCTGGAGTTGGGTTAATAGCGGTTACAAGGATGAGTTTGCCTTCAGGCTTTTGTGCCATATCGCTTAGGAATTGGATATCAATCTTTGCTTTATACTTGCCATATTGTTCAAGATATTTATCATCGAGCCCTAATTTATTTGCAATTTCGGTGATTGGCTTTATCGTACTTGCTTGAGCAATTTCAATATCAGATTTAAAAGACATATATTCTCCTACGATTTTATAGTGAATTTTTCATTAAAAAAAGCCATAAAGGTCTATCAAAAATTTAAAAATTTCTAGTGATAAAGTTCTATTTTCAAAATATGACAGATGGCTAGGTGTCACACCTATCGCCCTTATATTTTTCAAGTGTAAGCAATTAGGCACAAAACAATTTAGCAGTAGTCATCTATATGCACAAGCAATATGTAAACCCCATCATTAAATCATACATAATCAGATCACGCACATAACTCAAAAAAATTAAAATACACGAATATCCTTATAGACACTTTGCTTTTTTTGATTGCAAGCATTTATGATATGCGATATTTTATGCTTGTAAATAGCAGCAAATAGTAAAGACGCATCAGAGTGTCAAGAAACAAGAATATCTATTAACAATTATCATAAACACTTAAAAATTTTTATAGGAGTTCATTATGTTACATCACATCGTTTGGTGGACGTTAAAAGAAGAAGCAGAAGGTAAGACAGCAGAAGAAAATGCTCAATATTTGGTTGAACTTGGTAACGCATTGGCAGGAAAAATTGAAGAACTTATAAGTATTGAAGTTTCCATGAATATCGTATCAACAACAACCTTGCCAGCCCACCTTGTTTTACATAGTACTCACAAAGACCCTGCCGCACTAGCAGCTTACGCCACACACCCAGCACACGTTGAATTTGGTAAAGCACTCAAACCATGTGTTGATTCTCGCCAAGCCCTTGATTATGAATGCTAAACTGAATAAAAAAATAAGATTGATTTTATTTACAATACAGTCTATAATACTCCGTTAGCACATTATTAATAAACTTTGTGAGGTTGATTTATGAAACGCATTATTTCTATGGTTTTTGCTTGTCTTATGTTAACAAGTACCGCTTTCGCCCAAGAACCCCTTATTGTTGCGCATGATACAAATTTTAAACCTTTTGAGTTTAAAAACACTGATGGCAATTACACGGGCTTTGATATTGAACTTTGGGCTGCTCTTGCTAAAAAAGCGGGTCTTAATTATAAGTTTCAGCCCATGGATTTCAACGGCATAGTTCCAGGCCTTCAAACAAACCAAATTGATGCGGGTATCGCTGGCATGACTATTACGCCTGCGCGTGCAAAGGTTATCTCTTTTTCAGACCCTTATTATAATTCTGGCGTGCAAATGATTGTTATGGCCGACCGTGATGATATATCTTCTATCAACGACCTTGAAGGTAAAATCATATCCACGAAACTTGGCACTTCTTCAGAAACATTTGCAAAGAGCTTTGGTAAGGCAGAAGTAAAACTCTATCCTAACAACGACGCTATGTTCATGGAGCTTATCAGCGGTGGTGCTGACGCAGTTATTTTTGACCTTCCTGTTGTGCAAGATTTTGCAAGCACTGTAGGCAAAGGCAGAGTTAAACTCGCTGGTCCTCTTTACGAAGGTCAAGCTTATGGTATTGGCTTTCCTAAAGGCAGTGCACTTGTAGAAAAAGTCAATAAAGCGCTTGCAGAAATGAAAGCAGACGGTAGCTACGATGAACTTTATATGAAGTGGTTCAAGACTGCTCCTCGCAAATAGTTATAATTATTCCATTATAGGTTTATTTATTCCATTTTAACGTCGGAGGGTTTTCCTCCGACGTTTTACCTTAGTTTTTGTAAAAAGAGAGACGTCTCCCATAAAGTGATACAATATTGTTCATCTAATATTCTTTATTGACGGTCTCATAACTTCCAGAGAGGAAGCCATGGGTTTTGATTTTGATCCTTCTGTAATGCTTAGCACCCTCCCACTTTTGATGGACGGAATGTTTCTTACCATTTTCATTACCATTATAGGTCTTATCACGGGCTTTATACTTGGAGTGAGTTCTGGTTTTGCAAAACTTTCCCGTAGAGCTCCCCTGCGTTTAATAAGTGACGCTTATGTTGGTGTTATCCGTGGAACTCCGCTTATTGTGCAAGTTATGTTTTTATATTTCGGACTCCCCATGCTTACTGGAGCAAGAATTTCCCCTGTGACGGCTGGTATTATTGCCATCGCCGTTAATTCAGGTGCGTATATTTCGGAAATTGTACGTGGCGCAGTACAGTCTATTGACAAGGGGCAAATGGAAGCTGGACGCTCTATTGGTCTTACAAATGTTCAAACAATGTGCTTTGTTATTTGGCCACAAGCGTTTCGCCGCATGATTCCTTCGCTTGGAAATCAATTCATTATTAGCTTGAAAGATACTTCTTTGCTTGTCGTTATCGGTGTTGCTGAGCTTACCCGCCAAGGGCAAGAAATTATTGCCACCACCTTTAGAGCTTTTGAAATATGGTTGACTGTTGGACTTATATATCTTGCTATGACAATGGTGCTATCAAGGATTTTGCGAATTATTGAGAAAAAGCTCACAGACCAAGGGAGTGTCTAAATGAACGCACCAATGAGTACACACATAGATACACAAATAGATACGCCAATGATTGAGATTAAAGATTTATATAAAAATTTTGGTGATGTAACTGTGCTGAATGGCGTTTCTTTATCCGTAAGTTCAGGCGAAGTGGTCGTTATTATTGGCTCATCAGGTTCAGGAAAAAGCACCATGCTACGATGCATCACTCGCCTTGAAGAAATTAGCGGTGGCAGCATTAAAGTAGACGGTCACCACGTACACGATGCAAAATCTGACATAAATTATATTCGCACGGAAGCGGGTATGGTTTTTCAAAACTTCAATTTATTCCCACATTTAAGTGTGCTGGAAAACGTCACACTTGGCCCTATCAAGGTGCGTAAAACGGAAAAGTCAGAAGCCATAGCACTAGGACTTAAACTTCTTGAGAAAGTAGGCCTTAGAGAAAAAGCCTATAATTACCCATCACAACTTTCTGGCGGGCAAAAACAACGAGTCGCCATTGCACGAGCCCTTGCCCTTAACCCAAAAGTTATCCTTTTTGATGAACCTACCAGCGCACTGGATCCAGAACTTGTAGGCGAAGTACTTTCTGTTATGCGACAATTGGCTGAAGAAGGCATGACTATGGTGGTAGTCACCCATGAAATGGCATTTGCAAGGTATGTTGCTGACCGTGTAATTTTCCTTGAAAAAGGTTGCATCGCTGAAGAGGGCAACGCTGAAGAGTTCTTTAACAGCCCAAAACACCCACGCCTCAAAGAATTTTTAGGGCAAGTTCAAGCTTTATAGTTAAATACGCTACTGGCAGAACAGTTGGCCAAAGTAAAAATCGTTGCCTTGTTTTCTCTTTTTTCTACAGGGTACTTTTATTTTCTATCGCCATACGTCTCTTTTCCCAAAAAGAGACTCACATGTATGTTTAAACGCCAAGCCCCAAAGTAAACGCTTCTTTTTCTAAAAAAATCTATACTGCTCTAGTAGGAAATTCTTGTTTTTACTAAAAAAGCTATCTATATTCGCACCAAAAGGGCAAACATAGATAGCTTTTTTGAAAAATCAAAACTCTATTTATATGTAATTTTGCTTTATATCCATTTCAGAAACATCACAAAGAGTCGCCACCATAACAGCTTTTATGGTATGCATACGATTCTCCGCTTCATCAAAAACAAGAGACGCTTTTGATTCAAAAACCTCATCAGTCACCTCTAGAGCATCAAGCCCATATTGCTGATAAATATCTTCTCCAACTGTCGTATTTCTATCATGAAAAGCAGGCAAACAATGTAAGAATTTACAATGAGGATTTTTAGTAAGTTCCATTGCTTTACTATTCACCTGATACGGTAACAGCAATTCAATACGCTCTTTCCAAACCTCAGCAGGCTCTCCCATAGAAACCCAAACATCCGTATAAAGAAAATCACAATTAAGCACGCCAGTAGCCACGTCATCAGTAATCATAATTTTTCCACCCGATTGCTGAGCAAAGATCCGTGCTAATTCAACAATATTGTCTTCAGGCTGCAAACTTTTGGGCGCAATAATACGAAAATCCATGCCAAGCTTAGCAGCACCTATCATGAGGGAGTTTGCCATATTAAAACGAGAGTCACCAAGGTAAGCAAAAGTCATTTCAGAAAAAGGCTTCTCACAATGCTCACGCATAGTTAAAAAATCTGCTAATATTTGCGTAGGATGTGATTCGTTAGTAAGTCCGTTCCACACAGGCACATCAGAATAACGTGCTAATTCCTCAACAAGATTTTGCCCAAAGCCTCTGTATTCTATAGCATGAAACATACGAGAAAGTACCCGTGCAGTGTCTGCCATGGATTCTTTTTTGCCCACCTGTGAACCTGACGGCCCCAAATACACGGCTTGAGCACCTTGGTCAAAGGCGGCAGTTTCAAAAGCGCAACGAGTACGAGTGGAATCCTTTTCAAAAATAAGAGAAAACTTTTTCCCTTTCAAATATTGTTTCTCTGTCCCCTTCTTATTACTATCCTTCAAGTAAGCGGAAAGATGAAGCAAGTACTCAAGCTCTTCTGAACTAAAGTCTGCAATTTTTAGAAAATCTTTACCCTTCAAAGATATATTAAAAACACGAGAGGAAGATGTCATTATTGTTTCCTTATATTTCATTGCAAACGCATCAAACAAATTCCCCATGCCAAATAAACTTGAGGAAAAGCCATTTATGCCGTTATAACTGTGCCCGCTGGAAAAGCAGAAAAATCGTTTTTTTCAAGAGAATCTAATAAAAGATCTAAAAAGCTCGCTAAATTTTTAGCACTATTTCCATCAAAAATCATAGCAGCCTTACAACCCTTTGAAATAGCATGCAAACAACTTTCTACTTTCGGAATCATCCCACTATTTATTGTGCCGTCTTCCATAAGCTCTTCAATACGACTTTGTGTTAAATGAGAGAAGCGATTTTTATTTTTATCTAAAACTCCCACAACATCTGTCACTAAAATAAAAACATCAGCGCACAGAGCACCAGCCAAAGCACCCGTTGCAGTATCTGCATTAATATTCAAACTTATTCCCATAGGGCCATAACCAACAGGTGCAACAACAGGAACATAGTTATTATTCATAAGGTCGATACATAATTGAGGATTAACGCTTTCCACTGCCCCAACAAAACCAAGATCGCTATCAGCATTCTTCACCGCAGTCAAAAGACCGCAATCCTTACCAGAAAGCCCCACAGCATGTACCTTATTTTCACATAATAAACTCACAAGCCACGTGTTAACCTCTCCACAAAGCGCCATCTCAACCACTTTCATGGTTGCTTCACTGGTAATACGGAGTCCATTTTTAAAAGAACTCTCTATATTAAGCTTGCCAAGCAAAGCGTTTATTTGAGGGCCACCACCATGACCAACAAGAATTTTCCAACCCTGCTCTTGTGCTCGGACAATGTTATGGGCAAAGCCCTTATTTAAAGTGGCATCATCCATAGAATGTCCACCGTACTTAATAACGGCGAGAGGGATTTTTTGATTTTTCATAGTTTATATATTCTTTGGTTTTATTTGGGTAAACACGTATGTAAAAAATCCTAAAAACTATTTATTCATAAATTCAAGAGAAAAAGGCTTAGGAAAAATATAAATATTAAATATTCTGTATCATACCAGTTTCATCGCATTTATAAAATTTAGGACATTTTGAACATTCAGCCCAAACAACAGGAGGAATACTCTCACGGTCAATTTCTTCAAACTTTAAAGACTGAAAAAAACCAGGAGCTAGGGTAAACACAAATAGTCGATTCACACCAATACGCTTTGCATTCTTAGTAAGAGCTGCAATAAGCAAGCCACCAAGACCTCTATTTTGCAAAGCAGGGTGCACAGCAACAGACCTTATTTCCGCAAGATCCTCCCAAAGTACATGCAAACCACCACAAGCAACCACAACCTCTTGACCATCTATCTTTCCAGTAATTACCATATAATCCTGAATACTTTGGTAAAGATACAAAGGTCCACGAGCAAGCATTATGCGGGCAGATGCAAATTCATTAATCAGCGTAGACATTTCATTCACATCAGAAATCATCGCATCACGCGGAGAAGTTGAAAGAACGATTCTTTCAGGATCGATTTCTGGTAGGTGAAGATTCCACTGCTGTGGCTTAGCGGCAGTTGCTGTATTAGCAAGATTGACCGGAGTCGATGTACACATAATAATCCTTACAGCGAGCGATGCTCGGTATCGGTAAAAAAATAAATGAACAGCTAAAAAATGAAACTAAAAAATACAAAAAAAAATGAAAATTAGCAAGTAAATTTCAGTATAAACAAACAAAATAATACAGCGAGTATAATGTTTGCACTAAAATACCTGCACAATTTCACTCACCAAAGCTACGAAGAAATACAAAACAAAAAAAAGACTACCCTGCTATGAAAAAAAACTTGACCTTTAAATAAATTCAATATAAAACTCTTACTGGAAACAACATGTCTCCTTCTATGGATCATTAGCTCAATTGGTAGAGCAGCTGACTCTTAATCAGTTGGTTCGGTGTTCAAGTCACCGATGGTCCACCAGATATTTCAAAGGCTTACGAAGAATAACTTCGTAAGCCTTTTTTTGTTTTTGGGTTTTGTGCCAGTTTTGTGCCAGTTTTTGAGATGAAGCAACGTGAAGGTTAGGGATGTTCTACTGTGTGTTTTTTTAGATTCTCATCTATTCTGATAGTGATATTTGTAGTGGGCATAATGAATCTCTTTTTGATTATGATCTCATTCTAGTGAAACTGTATGTACATTGTCAAGAAATGCACTTGTAAAAAAGATATAAATAAATGTTTCCTAATAATCTATAGAGCTACTCACTTTGCGGTGAGTAGCTCTATAGATGTTTACGTTTTATGCTTTAATCTTTTTGAAGATTGAGATCATTTT
>CAMQVJ010000031.1 GCA_947038175.1 uncultured Desulfovibrio sp. | reverse complement strand
AAAGCCTTATTCTTTTAAAAGCCCGTGCGTTTGCATGGGCTTTTGTTGTTTAATAACAGCAGGCCTTATTATTATTATTATTATTATTATTATTATTATTCAGAAGCCTGCGTGAAAACGTGGGCTTTTGTTGTTTAATATGGTTGGGTTTTATGAAAGATAAATCTACGCTGTTATGTGTTGTTTTTTTGTTTAAAAATGTACGGCAAAACAGGCACGCTTCCAATATCTGCATCAAGCTTGAAAAATTTCATTCTCACGTACTCAAGTACGCTCCGAGGAAATTTTCAGCCTTCTTTGCTCTTGAAAGCGTGCCTTATTTATACCTACATTTCTTAAACACTCACACCGTGCGAAGGAAAGCTCACTTCGTATGTAAAACTTTCCGCACGGGTTAAAAGGAAGCAAGAATAGAAACATAGAGGTAAAATTTATGGCTTGAGGTTTTACGTAGAAGGTAAACTTTATATCGGAGATAATCAAAAACCTAAGTCCTGCCACTTGTAGTGTAAACCTAATTTGTGTACGAAGGGTGTGACGGTCTGCGCCGAACGGTTTTAAGCGTTAACTTACTCGTATACAAAGATAAAAAAGCCGCGCAGCGCGAGGAGCGTTTCCTCTGCCTTAGCGAGGTACGAGCTTTAGGCAGAGGAATCCATTGCAAAAGGGCGTCAGCCCGAAAGAACCGTAGGTTCTGCAATGGGCAGTAAATCCGTAGGATTTGCGTTTAGCGACGAGAGCGAGTGTTACACGCAAGGCCCTACCCAACGGGCGACGTAGTCGTTTGCGTTTGCGATATAAAAGAGCAAATACGCAAATAGAGAGCAGAGCGTGTGACCGAGCGTTAGTATGTTGTCACGTCGGAGACACTCACGTCTCATAATCATAGCACGCAGTGCTATACAGCGCTTCTAATATTCCTCACGGTGTGGCGTATGCCACCCCAGAAAGCCTGCGCCAAACACGGAAGCCTACGGCAAGCACCAAAAATATCGCAGTCCCAAAAGTAAAGAAAACGCCAAAGCCCAAAGCAAAAAATGTCTCAAACCCAAAAGCCCCCCCAAAAAAGGCAGAAACACATAAAGGTAGTAACAACAATTTTTTCTTAAATGTCTTTCCTCACTGCGTGGCGTATGCCACCCCCAAAAGCCTGCGCCAAGCCGCGCAGCGCGAGCGCCTGACCCACGTGTCAGGCGTGAGAGCCTATCCCTCGTAGCGGAGCGGAGAGGGTAGGCGTTAGTATGTTGTCACGTCGTAGGACACCCAAATATCATAATCATAGCACGCAGTGCTATACAGCGCTCCTAATATTCCTCACGGCGTGGCGTATGCCACACACCAAAGCTATCGCCAAGCACGGAAGCCTACGGCAAGTACCAAAAATATTGTAGCCCCAAAAGTCAAAAAAACGCCCAAAGCAAAAATGTCTTAAACAAAAAGCCCAAAAGCCAAGCAAAAGCAGAAAGCCTAAGAAAAAACCAAAAGCCAAGAAAAAGCCTAAAGGCAGAAGAACATAAGGTAATAACAAAACGATTTTTTATTTGTAATCCTAATAGATAAAGATTGATGAATGTCGCATGTAGTGAGATTAGCATGAATCTTGTCAGCGAATTTACACACACAAATAGGATTAATAGCTTAAAAGCGAGTGGGAAAAATAGACACGATGCTAATAACATATATACGAAAGTTTAAAATTGTGTCATAAATGGCGCTCGTATTTCATAAATACTGGAGGGAATATGGCTTATCAATCATTACCATGGCAGCGTGGAGATTCTCAAAGTTTTGCAAAGCTCTTAGCGTTACACTTACCCTCTCTTAAGGGGAAAAGTTTTCTAGATGTCGGTTGCAATACTGGGTATTTTTGCGGCTGGGCAGCTTTTGAAAAATCGACACGGGTTTTAGGAATTGATAAGAGGTCTGAAGCAATAGTACTTGCCAAGGATTGGTTTACGGACTGTGAATTTTCTTGCACAACATGGGACGAACTTTCTTCTGAACAATTTGATATCGTTCTTTGTCTTTCAGCTCTTCATTATGCTGAAAATCAAGAAGCTCTCATTGATACGCTTATGCAGCGAGTCACTTCTTCAGGGGTGCTTGTGCTTGAACTGGGAATAGCTCCAGGGGATAAAGATGTTTTTGAGGCTGTGCAACGCTCTATAGATGTTCGTTATTTCCCCACCCAAAAAAAGTTACATTCCATGCTTTCAAAGTATGCTTTCAAGCGAATAGGTGGAAGTGTGCAACAAGCTGGAGACCCGATTCCTCGATTTGTGTATCATATCCGTCACAAGCTTCCTGTTGCCATATTATTAATGGATGAACATTATTCAGGGAAAAGCAGTCTGGCTAAAACCATGTTTAGTCCTCATTTTGTGCATGTTTTTGGTGATAATACATATAGTGAGATTGCTCATGGAAAAAGGGTGGTCTCGGAGGCACTGAGAGATATAATAAAATTGGACACAGATTCATGCCGACTGGACTGTGCTCTCATAACAGAAACTGTGTGCCGTGCCGGGCTGTTACCTGAGTTACTTGATTTGTATATATCTCTCGCCGATGCTAAGGATTGTATTTTTGATGCTTATATTCCAGAGGCATTTAAAAATACTGTAGGTGAGGCTTTCGAGCGGGCTGGTTTTTTTGTTGCAGGAATGTATATATACCAGTCCCAGCGAAATACTTGGATAAGGAATCGCCCGTCTAGGGATCATTATACAATGTACTCACGCTATCTTGAAAAAATGGGGCTTATTGATGAAGATGCCTACCTAATTGCTAACCCAGATGTGGCAAAAGCTATCGCTGAAAAAAAGATGCCGAACGCTCAATATCACTACTACCACTTTGGGCGACACGAAAAGCGTAAGCTAGGGAGATAGGCCAGATAAACTCCAGTATTAATATTAATCAAATAGAAAAGGGGCTCGGAATTTTTCTTTTCATATGCAGTAAATTTGCGATACTTATTTAAAAGCCATGTGGAATTCCTTGGCTTTTTTGATTTAATATGTCGAAGTTCGTTATTTAATGCATGCGCTAATCATATCTATTTCGAGATATATAACAATCTGTAAAGAGTCTCTTTATAGATATTATATATGTTTCAATAAAGCCGAAAAGGCATATTAACAGTGAAAGAATATACCCGATTTTTCTTTTAATCCTTGACGAGGGATAGGTTGTTTGATAACGTAATCCTGATATGTGACATATTTCTTCTCATTTCTTTTATTTTTGCCTCGTTGGGCTGTGTTTTACATGTAATAATGCCCCATTATGATAGGTGATGATAATTATAACAGTAATGATGGATGTATATTCGTATAATCGTTTCATTTATTCACTTACAACGTCTCCAGTATAGGTTTTATTTGCAATCTTGATAATGCGGTTTATTTGCAGATTTGAAGCACTTGCTAACGAGATAGACGGAGAAAACATATGGATAAAGAGTCCAATAGTCAAAGCCACGGAGAAGATGTAAGAATTCAGCTTGAAAAAAACTTGAGTCCTATGGAGGTAACAGCTCTGTCCCTTGGCGCCATCGTTGGTTGGGGATGTTTTGTTTTACCGGGGATTCGGTTTTTACCTGATGCAGGCCCAATGGGTGCTGTTATCGCATTTTTCATCGGCGCATTGTTTCAATGTGTTGTTGCTTTAAGTTATAGTGTTCTTATTCGTCCGTATCCTGTTGCGGGTGGAGCATTTGCTTATGCTTATGCTGGTTATGGATCAAAGGGCGCCTTTATTTGTGGTTGGGCTCTTGTTTTGAGTTATATTTGCGTTATCGCAGCAAATGCCATGGCTCTTATTTTACTCACTCGTTTTCTTTTGCCTGGAGTATTTGACGTTGGTTATATGTATACCATTGTTGACTGGGAAATAAACGCGGGTGAAGTGGGCTTTGTTTCTGCGGTGCTTTTACTTTTTGGTTGGATGAATTACAAAGGTGTTGGAGCGGCAAGTGCTGTTCAAGTATTTTTGGCAATTGCTCTTACCGTTGGTATTATTGTTCTTGCTGGTGGCACGGCCTTATCTGAGAGTGCGAGCGTAGAAAATCTTACGCCTTTATTCAACGAAGATCGTGGCTGGCTTGCAAGTATTTTGGTTGTTTTAGCTCTCACACCTTGGCTTTATGTTGGTTTTGATACAATTCCACAAACGGCAGAAGAATTCACGTTTTCACCAAGTAAAGCACGTGACCTTATGCTTATTTCTATTATTGCAGGCGGTATACTTTATGCGCTTGTGACTTTAGCTGTTGCAGGATATATCCCTTACCCTGAACTTCTTGCGAAGAAGTATGCATGGGATGCAGGATGGATTGCTGAACAGGTTTTTGGACGTTTTGGTGGTGTTGCTCTTAGTGTACCTGTTTTAGCGGCTGTTTTGGCTGGTATGAATGGATTTTTCATGGCAAGCACTCGCCTTTTGTTTAGTATGGGGCGTAGTAAATTTTTGCCAGACTTTTTTGCGGAAGTTCACCCACGTTATAATACTGCATGGAAGAGTGTAGCTTTTACTCTCGCACTTACCCTTATTGTGCCTTGGTTCGGGCGAGCAGCTCTCCTTTGGATTGTTGACATGTCTGCTATTGGTACAGCGCTTGCGTATCTTTATACATGTCTTACAGCGCATAAGTATTTAGGACAAAATCCAGAAGAAGTGAAGTCTATTTTGAGTAAGCCTATTTGTTTACTTGGTGCTTTCACTTCGATTATTTGTTTTGTTCTTCTTATTTATCCTAATTCACCTGCGGCTATCGCAGTACCTTCTTGGCTGACTTTGTTTTCATGGGTTGGACTTGGTTGTTTGTTTTATTGGACAAAGCATGCGGAACTTTCTGCTATTCCGCATTCCCGCTTACGCTTTTTACTTTTTGGTAAGCCAGATTATCCTGTGCTTTTTGATTTGGATGAAGAGGAAGAGGCCGCAAAGCAATCTGCTGGTAAGAAATAATAATTATTTTTAAACTCAATGGAGGATTTATTATGTCATTTAAGAAAATCACAAAAGTTTTTATAGCAACCTTATGCGCTGTTTGTATAGCTCAACCTGTTTTTGCGGACGTAGCAAAAAAGGCTGAAGTAGAAAAAACAGAAAAAATGATAAAAGTGAAGACCGCTTGGGTTATTGGACAAGAAGCGTTCCCTCTTTGGTATGCTAAAAAACAAGGTTGGGATACGAATTTAGGCCTTGATGTTGAGATGCAAATGTATCAAACAGGGCAAGCAGCTCTACTTGACTTTGATGTTAATAATTGGTTTCTTGGCGGGCTTGGTGCTCTTCCAACATTGCTTGGTGCAAGAAATGGCAATATGAGCGTTATAGGCGTTCTTAGTAACGAAGCAAAAGCAAACGTCATCATGGTGAAAGCCGATAGCCCTATTCTTGCTAACAAAGGCGTAAATGCGGATTATCCTATGATTTATGGTTCTCCTGAATCTCTAAAAGGTAAAAAGCTATTGCTTACTGAAGCGACTTCAGCACAATACGCAGTAGATATGTGGCTTAAGGCATTAAATGTACCTGAGAAAGATGTTCACATGCAAAATATCACTCAAGAGCTTGCCCTAATAAGCTTTGAGCATAATAAGGGTGACGCTGTTGCTTTATGGCCTCCTTATAGTTTTGTTGGATTTGATAGTGGTTGGAAAACCGTTGCAACAGCAAAAGATGTTGGCGCAGAACTACCTTTCTTTTTCGTAGTTAATACTGCTTTTTCCGAGCAACACCCAAATACAACTAAAGATATCCTTGCTCTTTATATTCGTGCTATCGAATGGGCTTTAGATGCTCCTCGTGCAGAATTCGTTAAAGAATTGCAAGAGTATTATAAAGAAATGCTTCGTCTAGATTACTCTGTAGATATGGTTGAATTACAATTAAATGCTCTTGAAGTATTTAACTTAGAGCAACAAAAGAAGCTCCTTGCTACAACTGATAACAGAAGTATTGCACGCAAGTGGCAAAATGATATTACAGCTTTTTTTGTAAACGAAGGACTTCTTCCTGAGGCTGAAGCTAAAAAAGTTACTGGTAGCGAATATATTTCTTCAAAATTCATCGATATGATAACTGCTGAAGACATAAAATAGTTTTTTCAGAATTATCTGATTATTGATTACCGTTGGAGATTTATATGCGTCTTTTGGCAACATTTATATTAGGTTTAGTTATCATTTGTGGTGAAGTGTATTTAGGAATACAGACATTTTACCCTGAAGCACATACAACTGCTCAAGTTGATATTGTGGATGAACTTATCAAGGAAAAGAAAACACTTGTAGATCAAATTCCACAAGCGGAACTTGCATGGATTGCTAATAATCCTATTGTTGTGCTTGGGGCTGACCCTTCCTTCTATCCTTTGGAAACATTTGATGAACGTGGGCAATACACAGGTCTTGGGGGCGACTATATGCGCCTTTTAAGCCACCTCACAGGAATCAATTTCCAAGTGCTTAGACAGGGTGATTGGGCAACTTCAGAAGAATTAGCGCAACAAAGTAAAGTTGATATGTTTATGGCTATTGGTGAAACTGAGCGCCGTAAACAATTCATGAATTTCACAGAACACTATATTAATTTGCCTGGAATGATTATGATTCGACGTGATAACAACGTGGATCAAATGGCTATTCCTGATTTGTATGGCAAACGAGTTGTCGTTGTTCAGAATTACTTTTGGCATGATTATATTTTGGATAACTATCCAAAGATTGATTTGCTCGAAGCTAAAAATACAAGTGAAGCTTTACAAATGGTTACAGATGGAACGGCTGATGCTGTTATTGACTATGGTTTTAATCTCCTAGAAAAAATGCAAGTTGCTGGTATTTTCCAAGTAAAAACGGTTGGTACCGTTCAATCAGAAAATGGACATGCTATTGCTGTGCGAAAAGATCTACCTGAACTTTATAATATTGTTAATGTGGCTCTTGCTTCTATTTCTAAGGATGAACGTAAATCCCTTGCAGACAAGTGGCTTTATAGAGAAAAACCAGCAGGATTAGAGCGTCGAGCTCAATGGTATTTCTTCTTCTTTACCCAGGCAATGTTACTTTGCCTTGGTATTCTAACGTGGAATAAATCCTGCGCAAAGAAGGCTGTTAAGGCAAAATTGCAAAGTATAAAGAAGAAAGAATTAGCCTAAAGACGTTTCACGGTGCTTTAATTGAGAAGCACATGCTTTTTCTTAGATTGCACTGAAAACTCTGCGTAGCTAACTTAGCCACGCAGAGTTTTTTATGTAACGAGAAAGGCATAGTATTTCAGAAAAAGCTGAGGGGAGCAGTGCAAGCTGCTTAATTTTATGGATTACAAACTCCTTACTTTTAGAAAGGAGATTATGGGTGAATGAGAATGGATAAGACGGATAAGAGCAGAGGTTTTTTAGATTCTTTTTTCAAAATAAAAGAAAATGGTTCAACCGTTTACACAGAAGTAATAGCCGGGCTTACAACCTTTATAACAATGGCGTATATATTAACGGTTAACCCTGCCATACTTAGTGCTGCAGGCATGGATCCAGGATCTGTTTTTTCTGCCACAGCACTTAGCGCTGCCATAGCAACATGTATTATGGGTATTTATGCAAATTTACCTATTGCTCTTGCTCCTGGCATGGGATTGAATTCTTTTTTTGCCTTCAGTGTTGTCATAGGCATGGGCTTTAGCTGGCAATTTGCTCTTACGGCAGTATTCTTAGAGGGGATTATTTTTATCCTGCTTACTCTAACCAACGTGCGCCAAGCTATAATGAATTGTATTCCACGTGATTTAAGTAAAGGTGTAAGTGCTGGTATCGGTGTATTTATTGCCTTTATTGGCTTACAGTCAGCAGGGATTGTGGTTGCCCATGAGAGTACTCTTGTTGACATGGGGAATCTTGCGACACCAGGAACTGCTGTTGTTGTTATTGGCTTCTTTTCCACAGGCATAATGCTGCACTATAAAGTTAAGGGTGCGTTTCTCTTTGGAATATTCCTTGCGACCCTTTGCGGTATTCCCTTAGGCGTAACCTCCATAGAGAACTTTGATACATCTTTAATTTTTAGTATTGCGAGTCTAGACCCTACCTTCTTACAATTTGACTTCAGTCAGGTTTTTAGTTTTGAAATGCTCTACGTTCTTGGAATATTTCTTTTTATTGACCTCTTTGAAACGGTAGGGATGTTTCTTGCGATTGCAGGAAAAGCAAAATTACAAGATGAGAACGGGCTTCTAAAAAATGCTAAGCAAGCCTTTATGGCCGACGCCATAGGGACAACTGTAGGTGCTGTTTTAGGAACGTCAACTGTTACCAGTTATGTGGAAAGTACCGCAGGCGTAGCCGTTGGTGGGCGCACAGGTTTGACAGCGATTGTCGTTGCCATTCTCTTCTTCTTCGCACTTTTTCTTTCACCTTTCTTCCTGTTCATTCCTCCACATGCCACGGCTCCAATTCTCATCATTGTAGGACTTATGATGGTTTCTTCCCTGAAAGACCTCGATTTTGAAAACTACATCGTGAGCATTCCCGCTTTCGTAGCATTTATTGCTATGCCATTTACCTTTAGTATTGCCAACGGTATTGCGTGGGGGATTATCTCCTATGTTATTCTCTCGATTCTTGCAAATCGAATAAAAACAATTCATCCACTCCTCTTTGGATTAGCCGTGCTCTTTATTTTGAAATTCGCTTTTATGTAACTCTCCCCTAAACGTTCTATATTAAAAAACACACATTCTAAACGATGTGTGTTTTTTTCTGGGAGGCTCTGCGTCTCTATTTGTTTTCTGGGAGGCTCTGCCTCCCCGTACCCCTCCGCAAAAGGGATTGAATCCCTTTTGAAACCCCATATACAATTTCTATAAAACGTAAGTGACAAGGGGAAGGCATGTACTTTTAGAGCTTGATAGTTCAGTGCCATTTGTAAACAAAGTTTACAAATGGCACATATGTGGGGGTTTGGGGGAGTTCAACTCCCCCAAAAAAAAGAATTAAAAGCTCAGATAGGGAGTTCAACTCCCCCAAAAAGAAAATTAAAAGCTCACACTTTTGTAAGTTTAGTCTTCAAACTTCTTTTTATGATCTTGTTTCTTTTTGCGTTTGTTTTCACTGCTTGGATGATTAGGGTCTTTCGCTAAATCTCTTTGTTTTGGTCTTTTAGGCGAATGAACTTTGTTGTTTGTGTCATCTTTCTTTTGTTGAATCTTTTTATTTTTTTCTTTATTTGCTTTTGCTTTCTCACGGAAACCAGTGTCGGACTGGTTTGTTCTCCCTGAGTTATTATTATCCCAATTATCTCTTGTTTCAGCGGCTTGATCTTCAGACCTTGGTTTTTTGCGTGGCGGTGGGGTTGTTCCTACAGAGCGTACATTTTTAGAAGAGCCTCTCAACTTATCGAGTGGGCTTTCTTTCTTGCCAGGCTTACGTCCGTAAGGCTTTTTGTCACGAGCCCCTTTACCGTCTTGCTGAGCACGTGGGCCTTTACCGTCTTGCTGGGCACGTGGCCCTTTTTCTGGAGCACGTGGGGCATCTGTTCTGCCACGTGGGCGAAAATCTCCACGTTTTGCACGTGGCAATGCACCCACAAGACCGAGATTTATTTCAAGGCGTGAAAGATCAACACTGGTCAACGTAACTTTAATAGAGTCGCCAAGGCGATAAACAGTGCCTGATTGCTGTCCATAAAGGGTTTGGGCTTCTTCGTCATAGATGAAATAATCGTTGCCGAGATTTTCCATGCGAATCATGCCTTCTGCCATATTCACACTCATTTCTGCAAAAAGTCCAAAATTACTTAATCCGCTCACGACGGCGTCAAATTCTTTGCCTTCCTCACCTTCCAAGAGAAGACAAGCGAGGCGACGGAAAATTTCTCTTTCTGCTGCTTGAGCTATACGCTCACGCTCATTACACATATCCGCTGTGCTTACGAGGGAATCATCATCGAAAATCTTCGTTTGTTTCTTTGTGATGCCAAGGCTTTCTTTCAAAGATCTATGCACCATAAGGTCAGCATAACGTCTAATAGGAGAAGTGAAGTGACAGTAACATTCTGAAGCGAGACCGAAATGCTCCTCAAGATAAGGAGTGTAACGGGCTTGCATCATGGAGCGAAGAATTAAGCGATGGGCAAGATAGGTATTTTTTGCCAAAGTTTCTGCTGGATTTTCTTCTTTATTTTTCGGAGATTTTTTTCTTGGATTTTGTTCAATGTCTATTTCTGTCTCTTTTTCAGTATTTGCGGCAGTCGATGCTTTCGCCACATTTTCTTCTAAAGAATACAAGAGTTGAGAGAGCCAGTGATTTGCGCCCATTTTTTCTGGTGTTTGCGTTGGTAAAAATTCAGAAATAGCAGTGGTTTGCAAAGCGACATTTAAACTTTCTAAGCGCTCAGGCGTAGGGGCAGGGTGCACACGATAAAGGCAAGGAGCGTCTTTTCCTGCAAGGAATTCCGCTACAGCTTCGTTGGCAGAAACCATGAATGCTTCAATGAGTTCATGGGCGAAGAAATGTGGACGAGTAGCAAGTTCCACAATTTCATCATCTTTCGTGACGCATTTTGGTTCAGGGATTTCTAAGTGTAGAGAGCCTGCTTTTCTTCTGCGCTCAATAAGAAAGAGTGAGAGTTTTTTTGCTTCAATAAGCATTTTATTAACATCTTCGTCCATATTTTCTGCAAAAGGAGCGTCTTTAGCGATGCCTTTATCATAAAGCTCTTGTACAGCGTCATAGGTAAGGCGTGCTTTTGAGCGCATAATGCCTTGCCCGAAAGAACTTTTTTGACGTATGCCTTTATCGTTAAAAAGCATATCCGCAAACATGACTCGGTGATCTTCGTTAGGGCGTAAACTACAAAGCCCATTTGATAGAGATTCAGGGAGCATAGGCTCAACAGAACTTGGGAAATAATAAGAATTACCCCTTTGTCTTGCTTCGTTGTCGAGCTTTGAAAAAGGAAGTACGTAGCGTGAAACATCAGCGATAGCAACAACTAAACGCCAATTGTCTCCTTGCTTTTCTACAAAAATCGCATCATCAAAATCCTTGGAGTCTGCACCGTCGATGGTGACAAGATGCATATTACGAAGGTCGACATCATGCTCATCAAGGCTCACCTTGACTTCATTCTTCAAGCCCTTTGCGTCATTATCCGTATAATAAAAGCCCTCTGCTTCAGCTATCTCTTTTGATTCAGCAAGCACATCATCAGGGAAATGTGTAGGAATACCATGCCCAAGTTTTGTTATTTCTTCTTGAACGCTTACTCTGTCTTGTGCGCCAAGCTTTTTAATAGGTGTGCCGAACCATAAAGGGTTGTCGCCTCTAGAAGGTAAACGGTCACCAATTTTAATGATGATAAGATCGCCTTCATGTAGATTTGGGTCCTGAGAAGTTTCAGAAACGGGCATTGCTTGTGCTGGTACAAGTATACGGAAATTAAATCGAGAGTCCGTTGGAAGAGCGATAAAGCCTTGCTGTGCAAAAGGCTCTATGAATTTGAAATAAGGCTTTGGTGCGTAATGTTCAAGGCGAACTGTGAACTCAGATTGCCCACGCTCAATAACTTGAGAAATTCGTCCTTCACGTTTTTGAGGAGTGCCTTTGAAATTAGGTCTTGCGCTCGGCAAAATAAGAACTTCTACTAAGTCTCCATTCCATGCATCGCCCAATTCATGAGCAGGAATATAAATATCTTCTCCCGTGGATTTTCCGCCCACGCCATTGTCACCATTTTCTTTTTGTGGTGTGACAAAAGCAGCGCCTGAACGCTGAACAGCAACACGCCCTTGTATGTTTTTAAGGGATTCACTAATAGCATACGCTGCGCCACGCTGACGAATAACCTTGCCCATATCGATAAGGTCTTGCAAAAGAGAAAGAATTTCTTTTTTTGAGCGTCTTGTCACTTCGGCTCGGCGTAAAATATCATCAAGGCGTAAGGGATGACCCGCTTGCTTTAGGAGAGCATAAATACTTTGTACAGAGAAAACTCCGTCTTGATTTTGTGCGTCATCGTTTCTATTTCTGGAATTTTCGCCGTCATAATTTCTTGTGGATGCGCCGTGCTTATTTTCATTTTCGTTACTAGTCTTGGATTCGTCTTGTCCAAAATAAACTTTATTTTTCTTTGACGTAGTGTTCATAGGGGGTCCCGTCTATCATTTTCATAGCGTGTATGAGGTGTGAATAATTAAAGGTGCGTTCTTATTGATTTTTTGAGGAAATTCCCAAAAAGGCCATACGTTGGGGTTGATACTTTATAAAGGCTGATACTTTATGGGTGTGAGAATTTTCAAAGCATACAATTATCTTTTAACCATTGATCAAAATGTGAATTCTTAGAAATATCAATTCTTGAATTTGAGCTTATATGTGAGGTCGCCTTTGAACAAGAAGAATTTTGGGAATTATTTAAATAAAATTCCGAATGATAAAATTCAAGGCGCGTATTTGTTTGATAAATTTTGTTTTTAGCGTCTTTGAGTTCTTTTATTTGGGCAAGTTTAACAGCATCTTTTTCTGTGCAAATAAGAGGAGTTTTTTCTAAAATGCTGATAATTTTGTCTTTTTCTTTGCTGAAGTCGTGATGGTCTGCAAAAAAGAGCGTGCTTTCTGCTCTGCGCCCCATAAAGCTCTCGATGCTTTCTTGCACCTGTCTGGGATTTCCCACACCGCACATGATAGAGTATGCTTCTTTGTTAGTCTTGGTGAATGCATGCATTAATGTATGAGCTAAAGGATGTTCATTCTTTAGGTGCTCACTCGACGGGGCAAAAATATCTTGAAGCCCTTCCAGTACAATTTGAAAAAGAAAAAGAGGTTTTTGATACGGGGCGAGTTTCGTGAGTGCGTTTTTGCGTAAAAATCCCCATTCATTTTTAGGGCATTTGAGTAAAAAAATATGCGCTCGGTGCAAAGCCCTGCTCCCTTCTCGCCATGAACCAAGGGGAATAACCCTGTTCCAATTTTGCTTTTTTTCCCATAAAAAGCCGAGGGGGTTTTGTGGGCGTAAATCGTCTTTATCTAGTAGGAGAAAATCATAATTTCGGTGTAGGGCAAAATGCTGAAAACCATCGTCCATAAGCAAGAAATCTGCGCATAGAGACTTTTTGTCACTTTGTGCGTTTGTTTGGCTGGCACGTTCGTTTATATTGTCCGTGTGCGCCCTGTTTTCCTGAGCGGTTTGCGTACTATGTATAGGATGCGGCTCGCATATATTTATTGTCTTTGCAGCACGGCTTCTTTTAGGGTCGATAAGTATGTTAACTTCAGGGTGTTTTTTTGTAAGCATAAGGGCTTCATCTGGGAAAAGAGTGATTTCTTCTTGTGATGCTTGCTTTAGTATGGCTTGATTTAAGAGTAAAGGGTAATTTTTTATTTCTTTGCCGTAACCTCTTGTGAGTACGACAGCTTTTTTATGAGAGGCCTTTATTTTTTTAAGTAGATAATCAGTGAGAGGGCTTTTGCCTGTGCCTCCCCATGAAATATTGCCTAGGCAAATGGTCATTATTGGGGATTTATATGATTTTAATATTTTAAAATCATACAACTTTTTTCTGAAATACATGGCGCAAGCATAGACCCATGAAACAGGGAGTAAAAGAGGGGAAAGGGCTAATTGAAAAAAATGTCTTTGTGCCATAAATTTTTAATGTACGAGCTAATTTTCTCGATTGGGTTTTAGGTTTTTTAGGGTTATTGGAAGGAGTTAACGCTTGATTGAAACTTGATTGAAACTTGATTGAAACTTGATTGAAACTTGATTGAAAGAGTTGAGGATCTTTTGAAGGGGTTATTTTCTCGCACAATCTGACATGTCGCCAGCGAGTTTTTCAAGGGCGTGGGGTAATGCTGGTAAAATGGCCTCTAGATTTTCTGTGGAAGCTTTGACACTGCCAGGAACAGCTATAAGAAGGGATTTATTGATAATACCACAAAAGGCACGGGAAAGCATGGCCGTAGGCGTTTTTTCAAGGCTTTTTTGCATCATTGCATGCTCAAAACCATGTAGCCTTTGGTCAAGCATAGGGAGCAATGCGTTAGGGGTGACATCTCTTTCAGAAAGCCCCGTTCCGCCTGTGGTGATAATACAATGAAAATTTTGTTGGTAAGCCAACGTAGCAACAAGCCCTTTTAATACATTGGCATTATCAGGCAAGATGAAATATCGCTTTTCTGTGAACTGTATTTTTGAGGTGATAATTTTGGAAAGAGCTGGGGCACTTTCGTCTATGCGCTCACCAATAGAACCTTTGTCCGATAAGGTTATTATGGCAAGGTTGTATGAACCATCTATGCATTCAAAGTCATAGGATGACTTGCCTAGCAAACGAGGAGAAACAATATCCGAGGAGTTATTCTCCTGCGAATTTGATGTATCACTTGCGTCGGTATTGGGTAAATCACAAAGGCATTCTAATATATAGGAGGGGCGACAAGAAAAGGGGGTGAATACTTTATCAATAACTTTGAAGAAAGGTCTCCCTTTTATTTGTAAGCTTGTTCCTATATTGAGATTTATGGCGTTTTTTTTGTCGAGACAAATACCATGTGGCATGGAGAGTGTTTTTTCTTCTCTTTGATTTTGCCACGCGTTTTCTTGGGCTTTGGCGTAGTCGGAAATATTTTCTTCAAAAAAAACAGATAGACTTTGTCCCTTTTTGATTTCTTCGTGGTTAAGCTCAAGTTGAATCGTCTTCATATCATGCCTTTTATTATTCGTGTTGTTCGTCTTTATTTTCTTGTGGAGCTTGGTAATTTTGCAGAAAGGAAATTTTATCTTTTTTTGGCCGTTTTTTTACAAGTATTTCTAGTTGTAAAGCTTGGCTTTGTGTTGCCACTTCTCGGCAAGCGACAAGGGTGACAGGGCGCCTGCCCTTTGTGTATTTCGCCCCTGCTTTTCGGATTCCATTATGCATTTCAAGACGTTGCTCTATATTGACGCTTATGCCGCAATAAAGAGTATTATCGGCACAGCAGAGTATATAAACAAACCACGGCTTTTTCCGTGTATTTTTTATTTCATCTAAAGAGGTATCATCTAAGGACATTATAGTTTTATAGCACAGATAGGCATCATCACGCAAGAAGAGACCTTTTGCTTATTTTTTTCTCGGGGGGATGATCCCCCCGACCCCTCGTGTATTTTCTGATAGACTCTCGCAAAAATAATTCTTCTAACTGTAGCGTTTCTTCATTTTGTTATGCCCAAGGGCGACGCATAAAATGCAGAGGGTGAGATTGAGTAGGATATTGAGCAGAGCAAAAAGTAGGGAGTGGTTAACTACTAGGGCTCTCGGGTGCAGAGAAAAAAGCATTTGAAGGGAGTGTGTGGCTTTTTCGAGTAGTGGGAAGTTTTCTTGTATTATGCTGAATTGCAGTAAAAAGGGAATAGTTAGCTGTACACTGTCCATAATGAAGGTGGAGAAGGTGGTGAACGCTCCGAGAAAGCCTACGGCAAAGAAATTGCGTAGGGGGATATTGTTTTTTTCTGTGTATTGCATATAGGTGAGAAAAAGCCCGAGTGTAAAGCTCCCTAGCATATTGATGCATAGAATGGATAGGGGAAATAGGGAGAAAAATAAATCAAGACTCGTACTTAGAGAAGATGCTGAAAGAAGGTCGAACAAGCTATGAGTAGTTGTTATGTCTATGCTTATGTTTGCGCTTATGGCATCGCTTGTGCTTTGCGATGTGTTAAATAATTGCCTTAGGTTTAATGCTTGCAAATCAATGAAGATACTTAGATAGAATCGTGAAAGAGCGCCTAAAGCGCCGCCGATTCCTATCATTATACAGGGTTTGTGGTAAAAATGCATTCTCTTTCCTTGTTTGCTATGCGCCTATATAAGGGGAAGTAAAAAACCTGTGAGAGCTAAGATGAAGCCCCCTATGACATTGAGTAGAATATAGAGTGAGGCTTTGAGCCTTTCTCCGTTTCCCCATAGGGAGAATGTGTCATAGGCAAAGGTGGAAAATGTTGTGAGCGCACCGAGAAAACCTATGAAAATAAAAGAGCTTGCTTCTGGTGAGATAGCTGTGGGGTGGCTTAGTAGAAGTGATGTGCCTAGACCCATGAGGAAAGAGCCGAGTAAATTGGCGCAGAGAATACCAAAGGGTAGGGAGACAATTCTATATTTAACAAAAAAGAGGGTGAGAGCATAGCGTGTGTATGCCCCAAGTGAACCACCTAGGGCTATTGCGAAGAAATTGCAAAAAAATTCTAGGTAGTTAGGATTTATTATATTGGAGATATTTTCCATAATAGTGTGCAATATTGTTAAACGTTTCTAAGGAAGGGAAAACTTTTGCTTTATGATATTAGTAAATTACTACAAATTCTTGCACTAAAAAGGAACGTGCTTGGATACTGTTATATTCTTGACTCAAAATAAAAAATAAGACTCAGGTCTTTTCGATATACTGTAAATTAGACGCTTGTTAAACGTTTTTAAGGAAAGGGGGAGTTTGAGGGGGAAAACCTCGTTTTTTCAAAAAACGCGGTTTTCCCCCTCAACAAAAAAACAAAAAAACAAAAACAAAATTCCAAACTCCCAAAAAAACAAATATTAGCCACCAATGGAGAACATAGTTCTTCTTGCTACGGCGTTGCAGGGTGAGCGTTCTTTGAGTAGGTCTGCGCCAATGGGTTTATTTTTGAGTGCGCTTTCGAGGAGTTCGAGTAGGGCATTTTCTTTATTTTCTGGGCTTAGACTTTCGTCACGTAGAATTGTTCTTAGGGAGTATTCTGTGTCATCGTAGAGGCAGGTTCTGAGCATACCTTCTGAGGTGACTCTTAGGCGATTGCAGGTTGAGCAATAGTGATTTGTTATGGGACTAATGAAGCCAAAGCGCCCTGCACCACCAACGATTTTATACATTGTTGCTGGTCCATCGGTTGAGCTGTTGTGATTGAGGGGCTCTAGATCGACTATTTTTTTTGTAGATTCTAGAATGCTGCTGCTTGTCCATACGTTGTCTTCTGTCCATGCGGTTTTGTCCCCGATGGGCATAAATTCAATAAATCTCATATCGAGTGGATAGCGTGTGGCAAGTTCTAGGAATTGCGGTAGTTCATCGTCGTTCACGCCTTTTAGGGCTACGGCGTTGAGTTTGAAGGGAACTTGTTCTTCTATGAGTGCATCGAGGGTTTTGAGAACATCGTGGAAATGATCACGCCCTGTGATTTTTTTGAATTTGTCTGCTTGTAGTGTGTCTAGGGATAAATTGACAGTGACCTTGAGTTCGTTGAGTAGTTTCACATAGGGGGCGGTGAGCACTCCGTTTGTGGTGATTCTCATGGCAAGTTTTGGGTGTCTGTCCCGTATTCTTTGTAAGAAATCTGTGAAGCCTTGACGCACAAAGGGTTCGCCCCCTGTGAAGCGAAGTTTTTGCACACCAAGCTTTACGAAGAGATTAATGATTTCTTCCATTTCTTCGTAGCGTAATATTTGTTCGTGGGGGATAAAACTTTCCGTAGAATGACAATAAGTACAGCGCAGATTACACCTATCTGTAACAGATAAACGGAGATAATTGACTGTACGCCCATGTGTATCTAATAGTGTTTTCATAGTTCCCTAAAAAGAATTTTGTTCTTCTCTATAATTTGTTGCCATCGGGAGGGAGGCGGTATCACGTTATTCCAATTTTGCTTTTTTGGGGGAAATGATTCCCCTCCTTGGCTCTCTATTTTCTATTTATTCATTATTCATAAACAACGGTGTCGCCCTTTGGGTAGGCAAACCCCTGTATATTCTTTTAAACTTCGCTTGCAAAAAACGTCATTTACGAGGTTTCCAAAGGACATCATGTCCTTTGGTGGAGAGTTTGAGAGGCAAAGCCTCTCAAGTTGGAAAGCAAGAGGCAAAGCCTCTCAAGTTGGAAGTAAGGGGCAAAGCCTCTCAAGTTGGAAAGCAAGGGGCAAAGCCTCTCAAGTTGAAATGACGTGGCTGTATGGTGTTCTTATTTCTTGCCAGTTGTATCTTTTTTCGCCTTTGCGTAGAACAAAGGTACATTCATGCGTAATTCATTTTTATCATTTGTAATTTCGTTAATGTTGAAGGAGATGGTGCGGGTTTCTAATACCTTGTCATCTTCGTCAACCACATCAACTTGCATGGAGAGTTTTTTTCCTTTCACTTGCTCGATGATAATATCACCCTCAAGCATGAGAGTGGGGTTATTTCCAAAATTAATATAGATAGCTTCAAAGGGTTGGTATTCAACGCCTTCGCTTGTGGTTTGTAAATTTTCAAGCATAATATTATGCGCTTTACCTGTTGTAAAACACCATAGAATGGTGAGCGCAAGTACAATAAGGAGCGCTGCGTTAATCAAAACACGTTTCATTGTCATGGATTTCACCTTATTTTTTATGTTGCTGAAGAAGTATTTCTAAAGCGTGCACGGGCTCTGTCTTTATCGCTTTGTCTGCGCCATGCGTGTAGTACAAGGGCAAGAGCGATAACGCCATAAGAAATGAAAACCCTGAAATATTCGCCCACTTGTGCATCACCAAAAAGCACTTTTCCTGCCGTAGGTGACACAATAAACATGAGGTGGAAGAGAATAATACCAACAAATACGTTTGTAATGGAAGCCTTTGAAACGGTTGCTCCGCCAACTAAAATGGCAGCGATGGCAAAAACACCGACTTGTTCATGACTGTTGTAGGTGTTCATTGTGCCGACGGTTTGCAAGAAAATAATCTGCCCATAGGCTGCGAGCACTGTGGATATAATAATTGCGAGTATTCGTGTTGGTAGAACTCGAATTCCTGCGGAACGTGCGACGGCTAAATCTTCGCCTGTGGCACGCATATCTTGCCCTAGTTTTGTTTTTCTAAACCATACAATGAATAAACAAAGCAGCCCGATGAGTATAAAGGTGGCAAGAGGAATCCCTACACCGCCAAGGGTGAGAGGAATAAGATTGTCAAGACTATTGCGCATGCCTTCAAGGTTGGTTACGTTTCTGATGCCATAACCTCTTGAGAGTACGAGGTCCGTATTTGAAATAGGGACAACGCTTCCGAAAAGATATAAAACAACAAGCTGATAAACACCGTTCATGAAAAAAGCTAGAATGAAAGCGGTGACCATTTCTCGTCCACGGGCTTTGTTGAGAACAATACCACACATCCAGCCAAGTAATATGGCTATGGGGGTTGAGATAATAGCTGCGAGTAAAAGGCCTTGTGTGCCGACAATATTCCAGTTAGCAACAAATATAAAACCTATTTGCCCTGCCATAGCACCAAGCACCATACCGAAATTCAAGCCCATACCTGCTAAAATAGGAATGAGTAGTGACAGCACGAGAAAGGCGTTTCTGGAAAGGCGAATGAGTAATTCTTCAAAAAGATAGGCAAGGGAAAAACCTGAAAGAGGGATAGCAAGCGCACTTATAGTGAAAAACAATAAAGGCACGGCGTTGCGTATAAAGAAAAATTTGAGATGTTCACTTTTAGTCGTTTTCATTTATTCTCTCCCTCTCACAACACGAGTTAATGCGTATAAAATCATACCGTTAGAAACAATAATCCGTATAACCTCTGACATGTCTGTTTGAATAATGCTGTTGATAACAGAAGGCGTCATGGTTAGAATACCTTGGAATAAAATTGTTCCCACAATAACATTCATAATACTCGCTTTTTTCACGGAAGCACCGCCAATAAGAACGGCTGCAACCGCAGGGAAAGCCATATAGAAAGGCCCCATATAGAGCTGAATAAAGCCAAAACTTTGTTGGTAAATAATAATGCCATATGCCCCAAGCACAGTGGAAATAATAACGGAAAGTGTGCGCATGCGATTAATGTTCACACCATTGGCTTTTGCAAACTCGGGGTTTGATCCCACGGTTGCCATAGCGGTGCCTGTTTTTGTTCGCATGAAAAGGGCGATAGCTCCGCAGCATAGAAAGAAGAAAACAAAAACACCCGTTGGGAAATAGAAAAACTCGCCAAAGCGAAAAGACGCTATATCACCAATGGCATTTTGCCAAAATTCTTCTACGGAAATTGTTGTACGTAAGCCCTCACCCGCATAACCCCAAACCATTTTTGGGCTGTCATAAGGAAGAATAAGCCACATCACGCACATGATAGCGACAGATGAAAAACCAACATAGGTGGCTATCATCATTTCATCGCCTTTCACTCTGTTTAGAAGCAGACCGTATCCCCAACCAAAAATAATGGCGAGAGGGGTGGCCATGGCCATGGCGCCAAAAACGCCAAAAAGTCCATGCATTTCTAATTGCACACTGGTGACAGCGCCGAGCAGGCCTGCTATAATTCCAAGTGGCAAACCGAAATTTAGTCCGCAACCAGATTGAATCATAGGAACCATGGCAAGCACCATAACCCCGTTCATGCCGAAGCGTATAAGCGTGTCGCTAACAGAAGCGTCTAGGCGAACATCCACGAAGGGGGCAGCCACAAAAAGAAAAACAAGGAAGAGGGCAATAAGAATACGAGGCCAGCCCGCGTCCTCAATAAAGTTTTTGATAGTATTTATCATGCGCTCACCTCAACTTGATCTACTTTGCCCATCATAAGCAATCCAAAATCTTCAGAGGGGGCGGAGGCAGGTAAAACTCCAGCGATGGATCCACGGTCAGTAATAGCTATACGGTCACAAATAGAGCGCAGCTCTTCAAGTTCAGAAGAAATCATAATAATAGTCATACCATTTTCACGGTTATATTTTCGTAAAGCGTCAAGCACTAAGGCCTTCGCTCCCACATCAATTCCTCTTGTTGGTTCTGCTACAAAAAGGAGTTTAGGATTGGTTTCAAAGGCTTTAGCGAGGCAAACTTTTTGCTGATTACCACCAGAAAGTTCTTGCACTTTTTGTTTTTCACTTGTGCAGCGAATTTCTAAATCTTTCACGTATTGCTTGGCGCATGCTTCAATGCGTTTTTCGTCACGTATATGCAAAAGTCCGCCTAGGATAGGTTTTAAGAAACCACTTTGATTTTGTAAGGCGGAAAATATAATATTCCATTCAATGCTTTCTTCAAGCAAAAGCCCTACGCCACGTCTGTCTTCTGATACTGCTGTGATGCCTGCCGCTAGTGATTCACTTGGGGCGTTGAGCTGTAGTGGTTTTCCGTCAAAAATAACAGACCCACCTGCGAGCATAAGCCCCATAATACCGTTGGCAATGCCGAGCTTTCCTTGCCCTGCCAATCCACTAATGCCATAAATTTCACCTTGCATGACACGTAAGCTCACGTCTCGCACGGTTTCACCAGGCATATCAACCCAAAGATTATTTACTTCTAAAAGAACTTTTGCGTTCTCGTCTTTTACTGCTTTTGTTTGTTCTATACGCTTTGTTTGACGTCCTACCATGGCATTTGCCATGCCACGTACACTTGTTTCGCCAACCTTAGTATCAAGAACAACTTCGCCATCTCTTAGGACAACGATTTTATCGCAAATGCTTAAAACTTCGTCTAAGCGGTGTGATATAAAAATGATGGCTATACCTGCATCGGCTAGGTTTCTCATAGATTTGAGCAGTATTTCTGCTTCAGATTCCGTAAGAACAGCGGTGGGTTCATCTAAAACTAAAATACGTGTGCGGCTTGATGAAATTTCTCTTGCAATTTCAGTAAATTGCTTATAGCCCACAGGAAGCTCAGAGATAAGGGTTTCCCCATCTAAATCAACATTCAATTTTTGAATAGCAAGGCTTGCACGCTTTTTCATGTCTTCACGGTCAAGGGTGGCAAGGCGTTCGCCAAAAACTTCTTCTGTAATATTATGATGCAAGGATTCTCTATTGAGCAATATATTTTCTGTCACTGTGAAGCCAGGAATAAGCGAAAATTCTTGATGAACCATGCCAATGCCTGCGCTTAGCGCGTCTTTAGGACGTAAGAAAAGGACTTCTGCTCCGTCAACAAAAATTTTGCCTTCATAACCACCCGTTTCAGCAATGACACTCATGCCGAAAAGTATATTCATAAGGGTTGATTTGCCTGCGCCGTTTTCCCCAACAAGTCCAAGAATAGAGCCTTTATTTAAAGTAAAAGACACGTCTTTTAATACTCTGTTCTTATAATATGTTTTCCCTACGTGCTCTACACGCAGTATGGGTTGATTTTCCATGCACTCCACCTATAAAAGTATCAAATATATATTCAAGAAGATAATACTCTTTATTATTAACGTTCATTTTTGCTAAACTATAAATCAGCTTCTATATAAAAACAGATTATAAAAAACGGAGTTATAGTTGTATGTTAAAGAAATCTTCTTGTTTTATCAAGACCGTGGGTTTTTGTTTTCCTGTGGTTTTGATATCTAAATGGGTGGCTTGGAAAAAGAATCCCAAGCCACCTAAAGCATTTCAAATGCCCCTCTTATGGGAGAGGCTTTTTATAACAAAGGCGATTTTATCTAATACGTATTCGCTATTATCTAATAGTGAGGTACTTTTTAGGTATTTCTACTTCTGTCATTCCTTGATAGCCCTTGCCAAAAACATACAGGTCTTGGAATATAAGAACGTGGTTCTTCTTTTCAATTCCTGTTTGTACGTCATTGTAAAAACCACCGCTCCAAGTTGCGCCTGGAGTTGCAGCGTCATATGCTGCGAACAAGTCTTCAATCTTGAATTTGCGACGGAAGTTTTTAGCGTCTGTGCCTTTTTCAATCATTTCAATAGCAAAAAGACCTAAAGCGTAGGAATTTGTGTAGCCATAGGAATATGCCCATGTGCCCATACGTCCTGCGCCGCCCTTAGCAACAACCGCTTCTTCTACACGCTTCAATATCGCAGGGAAATCGCCAGCAACATTAGCTAAATCAATACCAAGAGCCCCAGGGTATCCCATGAGAGGAGATGGAAGATCTGCTTCAATGAAATAGCCTTCATCTTCAGCGATACGCTTCAAGAGAGGTTCAGTGTGTGCGTCGTTTGTACAGAAAAATGCTGTTTTGTCGCCGTATTTGTCAATCCATGCAGGAACTTTTTCAAGTATGAATTGTTGAGCTCCAGCAACGCCTACATCAGAAATAGGGTCTGGTGCGGTTTCAAAATGGTAACCAATACCAAGATCTTTACAAGCTTCTTTCATAATGTTGTTACGACGGGAAAGAAGTTCATAACTCATGTGGCGAGGATAGGAAATATGCACAAATTCAGTTGCGCCTAATTTCTTTGCTGCCGCAATGATAAGATATCCACGAGAAATATTGTCGGCATTAATGATAAGGTCAGCACTTGTTTGGATAGTGGCTGGATCTTCATGCGCTTCGCCAGCAAAAAGCAAAATGTCAGGGCGGGATTCACGGATACGACGGAAAGCGCCCGTTGTTCCAGGAATAGCTTGGTTAACAATAATAGCTTTCATGAGAGGATCATCCGCAAGTGACACTATTTGAGACATGGTAGTTTCCATCTCTGTCATGAAATTATCAGGATAGGTTATATGAGTGATCATGCCACCGTCGCTTGATTCACCGTATTTAGCAATAAGGGATTCAGCTCCACGAAGGTCATCTTCGTTTTGGGATACAGTTCCTGTTACAACACCAATGTGGAATTTTGCGTCTTTTGCAGATGCAATGCCTGAAATGAAAAGTGAGCCCATAATGAGAGCCATGGAAATAATGCGTTTCATTCTTTATCCTCCTAAAGATATTTGCCGAGTTAAGGTCAGAAAACTATACTTCATCGTAGCGATTTGTCAAAAGAAAAAAAAGCATTATTGTTGCAAGCTTTTTATTTTGCTGTGTCTTGTCCTTGGGTAGGGGGAAAACTGTCTTTATGCGTAGGTGTAAACTTGACAAGTTTGTTTGTTTAAATATACAAGTACCGTGGTCTTGAACTATCCAATATCCTTAGAGTTTTAGAAAAGATACATACATGCAATCAAGGCTTATTTTTATGCAAGTATTTATAGTGTTTATAGTGTGTCTATCAAGGGGTTTAATCGATGAATTCTCGTAAGCTATTATTTCTAAATATTTTCAGCATCGCCCTGCTAGGCTTGTTTATTATTGTTCCCTTTTTCCTCGATCAAGTTTGGGGCTTTGTTTCTATAGAGCAGATTATTTCTAACTTGGAGACTCCACTTGTACTTGGAGATGATTTTGAGCGCTCCTTAATAAGGGAAATTCCTTATCTTGCTACTATTTACCTTTTATGCGTGATTGTCTATGCCTTTGTTCTGATTAAGTTAAAGAATAGTTCTTTTTATACATGGTTTAACGGTGCGGTGTATTTTGTCGTGTTTTTAGGTATAGCTTATTTTGGTCAGCAATTTAAAATAATAGGACAGATACGAAATTTATTGACAGATTCTTCTTATATTGAGGAGAATTATCAAGTTAATGCTGCTGAAATCAAATGGAAGTATAAGCAAAATCTTGTCCTTATTGTGGTGGAGTCTCTTGAGAATACTTATGGAGACCCTCGTGTTTTTAATCCGCCCGTGACTCCTCATTTAAGAAAGCTTCAGGAAGATAATATATCCTTTGATCGCCATATCAAAACACCGGGTACAGGATGGACAATTGCGGGTATCGTGAGTTATATGTTCGGGCTTCCTCTCAAGATGCCTATTGGCGTTCCTAAGAACAGGCACATGGGAGAATCTTTTTTATCTGAAGCAATCTCTATTACGAAGATTATGGAAGACGCTGGCTACGATATTACCTTTCTTGCAGGTTGGAATACGAGTTTTTCTGGTTACGACAAACTTATTTCGACTCATTCAAATGGCAATAATATAGACGAAAGAGATTTTAAAGCGCAAGGCTATACCTTGGAAAAATTGAGAGGCGCATGGGGCTTTAAGGACTCATTTGTTTTTTCAGAAGCAAAAAAAGTTTTTGTAGAAAAAGTGAATAAGAAAGAGCCTTTTGCTCTTATTCTTAATACTATTGACACCCATTTTCCCTCTGGTTTTGCGGATAAACAATTTAAGAAATATAACGATATACGTGATGCGTATTTAGCGGCGGATTATCACGTGTCTCGCTTTGTGCAAGAAGTGTTAGCTATAGATAAGAATACTACTATTGTTATTGTTGGAGATCATCTTTCCATGAAAAATGAGGTGTCAGAAAAATATTTATATCCCAATAGCGAGAAGCGTACGGTTTATAATTGTTTTATCAATTCAAAAACTCCACTCAAAGATAAAGAACAAGAATCACGCCTGAGTGGTAGTATTGATATTGCACCAACGATATTGGAATCTATAGGTTGTGAGCTCCCTGATGGGCGTTTTGGTCTTGGTGTTTCGCTTTTTAGTGAAAATAAAAATTTATTGGAAAAGGAAAAAGAAACGTATTTTGAAGAAATTTCAAAACGCTCGACCTTTTATAATTCCTTATTTTAGATGATGTACATACTCTTATCGGAGCTTTGGTGAATGTATTTTATTAAGAAATCCCTATCCTTATCTTGGAATAGTTTATTGCAAAATAAAGAGAGGAATCTCGTGTGCTATTATATGTTATGGTATATTTCGGGTAATATTTTCAGGTAATTTCTTCAGTAGTCTTTGTGTGCATCGGTGTAATGCTGATTCTTATATCTCTTTGCGCACAGCTTTAAGGTAGCGCTCTATAGAAGCGTAGTCTCTTCCACTGCTTACGGATTCCCAATGGTCTGTGTTACAGAGTTTTCGGCATTCTTCGGCTTGGTTATATCCATGCTCAATAAGGAGAAGTCCTTGTGGTTTGAGTACTTTCTCCGCAAGCTTAATAAGAGACTGGATATGCATAAGACCTTTAGAAAATTCATCTTTTGTTAAACAAAAAGAATCTCGTGAGACAAGGGCTATTTCAGGCTCATGGTTTTTTACGCTGATATGGAGTTTTTCGTATTCGTCCTGTGGAATATAAGGTGGGTTACTTATAAGGATATCGACTTGCGGAAGTTTTGTATAAAAATTTTCGTGGCTAAAGTCTTCTAATAAAAAAAGAGCTCTTTCTTCTAGGCTGAGATTTCTTGCATTTTCTTTTGCGATAGTGAGGGCTTCTGGGGATATATCCACAAGTGTCGCTTGCCATGTTGTTCTATTTTTGAGAATCGAAATCCCTATACAGCCACTGCCACAACCAAGGTCAAGTATACGAAGATTTTCTTCTTTACTATAATTGAGAGCTTCTTCCACAAGGTGTTCTGTCTCTGGTCTTGGGATAAGAGTATGCTTATTGACCTTGAAATCTATGCCGAAAAATTCTTTCTCTCCAAAAATATACGCCATGGGTTCGCCTTGGGCTCGTCGCTCAAGGGATTGCTTGAGCTTTTCTCTTTGCTCTTGTGTGCAAGGAAAAGAATCTTTTATGCGTAATTGGATTTTATCAATATTAAGACAGTGGCACAATATAATGCTTGCTTCACGCTGCGCCTCTTCTTTTGTAGAGATGGCGCTTGCAGAAAAAAAGTTTTCACTTTCTTGGTTGTTTGTGTTTGCGCTGTTTGCGTTCGGATTTTGTGCATCTTTATATAATTGCTCGCTTGCGGCGAGAATCCATTCCCGTGGAGAAATTGTATCCATAATATAATCTCATTTTCGTTGAAGTATTTCGCATAAAATACAGGCGAATCTTGTATTAGGCAACTTGAATTTTGCTGGGGCGGAGCTGGCTTTTCTTCGTTATTACTATAAAATTGTTTAGGGTGTTTTTTTATAACGATAAGATTTTAAGAAATGCCTTTGGCGACCAAAGGGGATAATCCCCTTTGGAAACCCTGTTTGAGGTTTTTATAAACGAAGTTTGTAGAAATAGTATATGTGTGAAGGGAGGGACTTTCGATTCCCACAAAAAAGAGAAAAGTGGAATGACGGGAAGCTCAATAAAGGGTGAGCCTAAAAGGCTTGACATTTTATAGCCTATCCCTTATCTTACTTTCTGCGATAAAAATGGATTCATTTTTATTGTAATCCTGTTGCTACCCAATGTTGTTCTGTATATTTTGTGTGAGGGTAGTGATTGCTTTGTTAGTTATGGAAATAATTATTTGTTTCCTTGAAAATACTAGATAGCTTAGGGTGGTCTGATTGTCGGACCTCCCTTTTTTGTTATATTTTTAGGGGGCGTGGTTGGTATGTTGACTGGGTTTTCCCTAAGTATATTTAGCACTTGCAAGGAATGCGTGCATGGCATTACAAGAAAAAATTATTGGAAAGAGTCAAATTTTAGAATTGGTAGGAGGCGCTGCTGAGGTAGCTGCTAATACCTATTCTTTGAAAATTTGGGGATTAGATGTTGTGGGAGGCGGTGGCCGTCCTGTTGTTCGTGTCTTTGTTGATACGCCATGGGAAGGCAGGACTATTCCTTTCGTGATGCCTGAGACTCGCTCTCAAAAAAGCAAGAAAAGAACTGTACATCCAAAAAGAATCGACGCAGACAAGGCCTATGCTGGTGATGTTTTCGATACCCCCGATGATGTCGATATTGATGCAGATGACACCGCAATTATTGCAGATGGTGTTACGCAAGATAGTATTTCTGAAGACATGGACAATGAATGCGCGAACATGGAAAGCGTGAGCATTGACCAATGCGCTCATATTTCCCGAATGATGGGTATCGCTTTAGAAGTGGAAGATACCTTTGCTGATGCATGGGTTTTGGAAGTTTCTTCGCCCGGTCTTGAGCGTGGTTTTTATCAGCTCAGCCAGCTTACTACGTATCTTGGACATCCTGTTGATATATCATTAGAAGATGCCCACCCTGACCATGAAAATCGCCGCAGATTTCGTGGCACTGTGAAAAGTGTAGAGGAAGATTCTTTTACGCTTACTTTAGATTCGCCTTTGAATGTGTCCTGCTCTATCGCTTGGGATGCTGTAAAGAAGGCACGTCTTGTCCATATTTTCCCTGATACTACACTTTCTAAGACGCAAATGAGCTCATAGAAGACGGAGGATGTTGAAATGAATTTGGAACTGAAAAAAGCCATTGACCAAATCAGCAAGGATAAAGGCATTGATCGTGATATGCTGATTAAAACCTTGGAAGATGCTGTTCGCACATCTGTTGAACGCCGCTACGGTGAAGATCTTGATGTTGAAGTGAGCTACAGTGATGAAAGTGGTGAAATTGAAATTTACCAATTTAAGACTGTTGTTGAAGAAGTTGACAATGAGCTTACCGAAATAACTTTGGTAGACGCTGTTGAGCATGATCCGTCTGTTCGTTTAGAAGACGAAATGGGCTTTCGTATGAAGATTGATGACCTTGGACGTATTGCAGCGCAATCCGCCAAGCAAGTTATTATTCAACGTATGCGTGATGCTGAACAAGAAATTATATATAATGAATATAAAGAACGCATTGGTGAAATCGTTAGTGGCATTGCTCTGCGCCGTGATAAAGGTGGCTGGATTGTTAACCTTGGTCGCACTGAGGCTATATTGCCAAAAGACGAGCAAATTCCAAGAGAACACCATAAGCGTAGCGAGCGCACACAAGCGCTTATTATTGAAGTTAAAAAAGAAGGGCGTGGGCCTCAAATTGTTATATCCCGCTCCCATAGAGATTATTTAGCAGCTCTTTTCCGTTTGGAAATTCCAGAAGTGGATGATGGAACTGTTCAAATCATGGGTGTTTCTCGTGATCCTGGTTCTCGTGCCAAAGTCGCTGTTCTCTCAAGAGAACGAGACGTTGATCCTGTAGGTGCGTGTGTTGGTGTTCGTGGTTCTCGTATTCAAAATATTGTGCAAGAGCTTCGCGGCGAACGTATCGATATTGTTGTATGGAATGCGGATATCAGTGTTTACGCAAAAAATGCGCTTGCTCCTGCTGTGATTTCAAAAATTGTCGTGGATGAAAACGAGAATCTTTTAGAAGTAAGTGTGCCTGATGATCAACTTACCAACGCCATCGGACGTAAGGGGCAAAACGTTAAGTTAGCTGCCAAACTTCTTGGTTGGAAAATTGATATTTTCTCTGAATCTCGTTACAACGAAGCGAACTCTATTGGTCGTGGACTTGAACAAGTCGCTAGTGTTGCAGAAATTAACGTCGAGCAACTTTTAGATGCAGGTTATAATACCTTGGAATCTCTAAGAAGCGCAAGCGATGAAGAACTTGCAGAAAAACTTTTGCTTACTCAAAGTCGTATTGTAGATTTACGTTCAGCTATATTCTTCCTTGCCCCTGTTGTAGAGGGTGAAGAAGAAGAGAAGCCTAGCGAAGAGCTCGCGCCTAGCGAAGAAAATGAATCTGAAGCCTAAAAATTGCTTTGAGAGTATATTATAAGGTAATAACATGAAAAAAGGGCACACGCCCATACGTATGTGTATGATATGTCGGCAGAAATTTGCTAAAAAAGATGTCACACGCTACGTATTTCCCCGAGAAGTAGACACATATGGGGGGGCGCTTGCGGTCGATATGACCCAAACAAAACAGGGACGGGGATATTACATTTGTTCTTCCCTAGAATGTCAACAAAAATTCACCCAGAAAAGTTCTGTGAGACGTAAGCGCAAAGGGGTATAAAATATGAGTGAGAAAATGAAAAAAGAGACTACACCAGTAGATGATAAGAATGAACGCCGTGAAGGAAGTTCTAGTGTTAAAATACGTCGTCGTAACAATAATGGAGACGCTGCCGATGATTCTGCAAAAGCAGAGTTTGATGCAACAGCGCCCAAAATTGAAAGCTCAATAGAAAAAGACCCTAAAGGAAAATTGCCAGCGTCTTCTGACAACTCTGGGGAAAACACAGCAGCTAAGCCAGCGCCTAAAAAAGCAAAAAAAGAAAATTCTGATAAAGAAAATACTTCTAATGCTAAGCAGGCAAACACTGCACCTCAAGGCGAAAAAGCTGCTAAGCCAGAAACTAAGTCTGAAATTAAGTCTGAAGCGAAGTCAGAAGCTAAGTCAGGTGCAGAAGCTAAAGCTCCTAAATCTGATAAATCTGAAGCTAAGTCAGGCGCTAAGCCAGAAGCTAAGTCTGACGCTAAATCAGGCGCTAAATCAGGCGCTAAGCCAGAAGCTAAGTCAGGTGCTAAAGCTGATGCAAAGCAAGGTAAGCCAGAAGGGAAAACAGACGCCAAGGACGAGAACAAACAAAAAGCTCGCCCTCCTAAAGCTCAAAAGAAAATTCAAGAAACGAGTGCTCGCATTATTAGCCCTGCTAAGCCAGCATCCGACGCACCTGCAAATCCTCAAGAAGCTGTGACTTCTCAGCCTGCAAAAACTGCAGTTGCTGAAAAGCCAAAAGATTCAGCAAAAAATACGCAATCTAAATCTGATGCTAAACCTGATGCTAAATCTGATTCTAAATCTGATTCTAAATCAGAAAAGAATACAGACAAAAATGTAGAATCCAAAAAAGTGAATGCTGATAGCAAAACAGCAGACACAGGATCAGCAAATAAAGAAGCAGATAAAGAAGCCGTTAAGTCAGAAAATAAAGGGCAAAAGCCAAAAGATGCTGATAGTAAAACAGCACCTGCAGCTTCTGCTACACCTG
>CAMQVJ010000030.1 GCA_947038175.1 uncultured Desulfovibrio sp. | reverse complement strand
TCCCACCCAGAAAGTGACAGCGAGCATAAGGACAAGGCGTATAATCTCTAGGGGGGTAAATCCCCATGCAGTGTAAAGCCGATAGCGCACAGTACTGCCACCAAGCAAAGCACCAAAATTTAAACTAACCACACTTCCTACAAAGGAAACAAGGCTTATGCGTGGAAAAGTGAGTTTCTTTTTTATGGCACGTAAGGCTAACCAATCGTAGCCCATGAGGACAATGTAATTGATTATCATAAATACAAAGGATAAGAACAGATTTAGGGGAGAAATCTCGCTAATGGCATTTTTAATTTCATGCATACTATAAGCTTGTAATTTCTGATACAAAAGCCAAATAGCAAAACCAAATACTAAAAGAATTAATATTTTTCCCATTATCCCCATGTACTTCTTCATATAACTGCCCTACTTTTCAGAATATAATTACGATATACCATTAAATACAATCAAGCAAGGGAAAACAAAGCTAAAGATTGAGCAGATCGCGTCATTTACGTTGTTTTCTTTTGGGGGCGCTCAACTATCCGCTTTGGCTCTCTATTTGCGTATTTACTCATTCTTCGTAAACGCAAACGGCTTTTGGTCGCCTCTGGTAGGCAAGCCCCCACTGCTATGATCTGCAGTGCCTATTTTTACGGGGTATGTGTTTCACGACGAATAAGCCTTATTTAGACACTACAGGTATTTAAATAAAATTTATTTATTTACTAATAGTTATTTATATGCTATTGAATAAATAAAGAGGCTATAGCTTTACTTCTCGCCGTATGAGTCCTCTTTTTATAATATTTTTTAGTATTAAATATCTAAAAAATATTTTAGTTCAGTACGTTATTTTTAAATGAAAAACTCTAACAGGAAAACCAATGAGGTGTCCCATGAACAAGGCTTTAGTTAAACATGTTTCAGTACTCACTCTTGCTTTAATGACCGTTGCTTCTGTCGTGAGCTTGCGTGGTTTACCGATGATGGCGGCTGAAGGTTTAACCATGTTTTTTTATATTGCATTTGCTGCTTTTATCTTTTTGCTGCCAGCGTCTATGATAGCAGCAGAACTTGGAAGCACCTTTGCAGATCAAGGTGGCGGCGTGTATACATGGGTGAAAGAAGCCTTTGGGGCTCGCCTTGGCTTTACCGCTATTTGGTTGCAATGGAGCCAGAATATTGTATGGTATCCTACAGTATTAGGATATGCAGCTTCTTGTCTTGCTTATTTATTCTTAAAGCCTGAACTTGCGAATAATGGCGTATACACGGGCTCGGTTATTTTTATTGTGTATTGGTTCGCCATCTTGGTTGCCATGAAAGGTTCAAGTGCTGTGAACTCCGTTTCTAAATACGGTGTAGTGCTTGGTACATTATTACCTGGTGTTGTGATTATTATTTTAGGTGCGTTATGGGCTGACCAAGGCAATCCTATCGCATTTTTAGATACAGAAACAATAACGCACAGTGTGCAAAGTGTTTCCGATCAATCCTTCCATGCTCGTTTTCTTCCTCATATTTCAGGGCTTGGCAGCTTAGCCTTTTTGGCTGGTATTGTCTTGCTTTTTGCAGGTGTTGAAGTGCAAGCGGTGCAAGTGAGTGATATGGAAAACCCAGGACGTAATTTTCCTTTAGCCATGCTTTTGGCTACCGTTATTACTATTTTGCTTTTTATTATGGGTTCTTTAGCGGTTGCTGCTGTTATTCCTGCAAAGGATATCAGTCTTACTGCGGGACTTATGCAGGCGTATCAAGTTATTTTCGATAAATACAATCTTCATTTCTTGACACCAATTATGGGACTACTTATGGCATTTGGTGCTATTGGTGGCGTGATGTCGTGGGTAACAGGGCCAAGCAGAGGGCTTTTAGCGACTGCAAAAGAAGGGGAAATTCCCCCAGCTCTTGCGAAGGTTAATAAAGTAAATGCGCCTGTTACGATTCTTATAATTCAAGGTATTATTGTGAGTATATTAGCCTCCCTTTATCTTGTTATGGATAACGTGAGCGTTGCTTTCTTTATTCTTTCCGCAATGACGGCGTCCCTTTATCTTCTTATGTATATGCTCATGTTTGCGGCCGCCATTTACCTACGTATAACGAAGCCAGATTTACCACGTCAATTTAAAATTCCTGGTGGTATTATTGGTATTAGTCTTGTGGGTGGTATTGGTTTTCTTGGTGTTACCTTCGGGCTTATTGTTGCCTTTTTCCCTCCTAGCAATTTGCCTATCGGTAAGCCTTCTCTTTATGTTGCGCTTGTGAGTGTTGGTACTCTTATATTCTTATGTGTTCCTTTTATTATGCAAAGCATGAAAAAAGCGTCATGGAAGCAATAGTTTTCTAATAATTGTCAATTTTTATTGATGATTGCTTATGGAAAATATCCCAAAAAGAACAATATTTTAAACGACTCAAGGAGTTTATTATGAAGAATGAAAATATGAATGATAAATATTTTGAACAATTAAGACAAGAAGTTCTCAGTGATGTATACGCAAGCCATGAACTGAGCCGCACCCTGCCAGAATCTCTTTTTCCACTCCATGAACATAGCGCACGAGCAACCGCTCAATCTATAACTGATGAGCTTATGCTAGACGGTAATGCAAGACAAAACTTAGCAACTTTTTGTCAAACATGGGTTGAGCCTGAAATGCACGCCCTTATGGATACGTGTCTTACAAAGAACCTTGTTGATAAAGATGAATATCCGCAAACAGCCGAAATTGAACAAAGATGTATCAATATGCTCGCTGATTTATGGAATGCCCCAAATAAAGAAACCATAGGTACAGCAACCATTGGTTCTAGTGAGGCCGCTATGCTTGGCGGTATGGCGCTTTTGAGAAATTGGAAAGCACGTCAAAAAGCAGCAGGAAAACCATTCGATAAGCCTAATCTTGTGACTGGCCCCGTTCAAATTTGTTGGGTGAAATTTTGCCGATATTGGGATATTGAACATCGTGAAATTCCCATGGAAGAAGGCCGCCTTATCATGAACGCAGAAGAAGCCGTCAAGCGTTGTGATGAAAATACTATTGGGGTTGTTCCTACTTTTGGCGTGACCTACACAGGGCAGTACGAACCTGTGAAAGACGTGAGCGACGCACTCGATGCCCTACAAGCGTCTAAAGGTCTTGATATTCCTATGCATGTCGATGGTGCGAGTGGCTCTTTCTTAGCGCCTTTTGTAGAACCAGATATTCTTTGGGACTTCCGCTTACCTCGTGTAAAATCCATCAATGGATCAGGACACAAATTTGGGCTTGCTGCCCTTGGTATCGGCTGGGTGCTTTGGCGTACAAAAGAAGATTTACCAGAAGATTTAATCTTTTATGTTAATTATCTCGGTGGCAATTTGCCAACTATCAATATCAACTATTCCCGACCAGGGGCGCAAGTTGTTGCACAGTACTATAATTTCTTGAGACTTGGCCGTGAAGGCTATGCAAGAATTCATCAGGCTTGCTATGACACCGCCATTTATTTAGGCGAAGAACTGGATAAATTAGGCATTTTTGATGTTATTTATAACGGAAAGGGTGGCATTCCTGCCGTGTGTTGGACTCTCAAAAAAGACGCAAAGCTTGGTTTTGATCTTTTCGATTTGTCACAAATTCTTAAAGTCAGAGGTTGGCAAGTGCCTGCCTACTCCATGCCGCCAGAGCAAACCTCTCTCGTGGTTATGCGGGCTCTCATTCGCCACGGTGTGAGCCGAGACCTTATTAGCCTACTCATTAGAGATATGAAACGGGATATTGACGAACTTAGCGCAAACCCACCTGCGAAAAAGAGCAGCAAGAAACACAGCTCTCACAATCACTCAGGGCGTGAATTAACTAAATAAATTGAGCAGTTTTTTTATTGAATAATAGTTTATTAGATTTATGTTCTTTGAGTTCGAGAGGCCTTGCCTCTCGAACTCTCCATTTAATTCGAGAGGCTTTGCCTCTCGAGCTCTCCACCAAAGGACATGATGTCCTTTGGAAACCTCATATGTTAGTGTTTTATGTAAACTGTATTTACAAAAGCATATAATGTGGGAACTTGCCTACCAGAGGCGACCAGAGGTTGTTTGCGTTTACGAAGAATGAGTAAATAGGCAAATAGAGAGCTAAAGCAGGGAGTTTAACTCCCCAAAAAGAAAATTGGAATTCATTATAATCATATAGATAACGCGAAAAGGCTTGGAAAAATCCAAGCCTTTTCGCGTTGTATGTCGTAAACTCTTTATAATTTTGTTACACTTTGTGCGTCACGAATTTTTGCCACAGCCGCAGCTAAGGCATCAATATCCAGCACAAGTTCCATCATACCTACTTGTTCTTGCCAGATAGCGTCATCAACTTCATTCTTCAAAACTTCATCAAACATGTGATATACAGGGAGTTTCAACGAAACTCCGGCCAAAGAACCTGCAAAGGTAGGGTCACCTGTGGTTACTGTTTCGGCATAAATTTCTGCGCCTTCAGCGTCAGAAGAACCGAGAACAACAACTACGTTTTCAGCACCGAATTGTTCGGTTACGTCTTTAATACGTTGCTGATTTTGCAAATCCATGGCACCTGCCGCTGTTCAGACGAAGCATTCAGTTGCTGAAAAAGCAACCTCGGCTCCAGAAGCAGCGAAACAAGCTTCCATGGCTGGACTAGGAACACCGTCCCGTTCGCCAAGAAGTATAAGCTTTTTACCGCTTAGTTTACCCATTTGAACCTCCATATTACTAGTGTTTATATAATCTGCTTGCGGACATGTGTATTTTCAGAATACGTAAAATATATTTACTTTGTATTCGTATAAAAATAAACAGATACGACAAACAAACTCTAAATATTTATAACTTTATTCTATCGTATTTCTTACGAAACACAAGATAAATTTATATTAATAAGACGGAAAAACAAGGTTTTCCCCCCCAAAAAAAACTATATTACAACTTATAGCAAAGCTTCTGCATGTGCTTTGACTGCATCAATGGTCACTTCTTCGCCACCGAGTCGATTCACAACTTCACCATTTTTGTAGAACAAAATAGAGGGAAGTCCCATCACTTTTATTGCCATGCAAAGACGGCGATTTTCTGCGGCGTTGAGTTTACAAAATTTGATTTTGCCTTCATACGTTGCGGCAAGCTCTTCCACTTGTGGAAGAAGGGCAAGACATGGGGCGCATTGTGGGCCCCAAATATCAACAATAACAGGCATATCACATTGTACTACTTCAGCTTCATAATTTTCTTTATCTACTACAAACATGGGCATATCCTCGAAAGTTAGGGTTTATGTTGGGTATACGTCATTTCAATTCTTTATCTAAACTGTCCCTTTGCGTATTTAATCATTACTTCATAAACGCAAACGACTACGCCACCCACCAGGTGGCTGGAACCTCATATTTTAGTATTTTTTGTAAACAAAGTTTATAAAAAATACATAATGTTGGGGGGGTGCCTACCCAACGGGCAAACTCGGCGAGTTTGTTTCCCTTAGCGTTAGCTTAGGGAAATAGAGAGCTCAGATGGGGAGTTCAACTCCCCCAAAAAAACAAAAAACAAAAAACAAAAAACAAAAAACAAAAAACAAATAATAACGTAATTTAGGTATAAAATGCCGTTTATATAAAAGAAGCGGCCTTTAATATTTCTGTTGCCTTATCATGATGCTTAGAGGCGAGTTTCACTACGGGGCCAGTGCAACCCATGGCAGATTCAGCATAAATGCCTACTTTCCAAAGTTCTTGCACCGCATTGTCGAGATCAAGCACGTCTATGCCGTGGATTTCTTCGTCGGTGGGTTCGGCAGGGGGGGCTTTTACTGCTTCGCTTTGAGCGCTTGTTTTTGGCGCAAGGGAAGAAATAATTGCATCAAGCCCTGCTTTACGAGCGGCCTTTAGCTCTTCCTCTACTTTTTCCACAAGACCACCACGTGCAAGGGCTGCCGTGTAGAGAAGGGCATTGCCAATAACAGGCGCACCAGAAGCACGTGAAATAATAGAAATAATATGTTTCCAGTTTTCACCCACAGAAGGGCCATAGCCCCAACCGCTGACTTCATAGGAACCGCCAGAATTAAAGGCGCTGAAGGTCTTCATAAGTACATTACCTGTGAGGCTGTCTGTTACACAAACATCAACAGCACCAGCAAGTACATCATTTCCACGCATGAGAGAACCACCGCCTTTGCGAGTGCTTTCTCCAAAGTTCACAGCATAACCCTTTTCTTGTAATTGGGTGAGTGAACGCCGTACAGGTGTTGCAGAATCAAGATTCAAAATACCGAGAGTTGGGTTTTCTATACCAAGAGCTTTTGCGGTGGCAATACCATAAATGGCATTGCGTAGCATGGCTTCTGGTCTGTGAGTTGCGGAAGTTCCTGTGCAAGAAGCCATGAGCATAGGGTGACCTTTTGCAGGAGTCAAAACACGCCCGATGGTTGTCACACCAACAGGGAAGGGATAATGCAAAGCCACTGCGCCAGCAATAGCGCTCTTTCCATTTTGTCCCAATTCGTCGCCTTGTCCGCCGTGTCCTGCTTGCCCGTCTTGCCCATTTTTGAGCGCCTGTTCCATGGCCGTAGCAATATCCGCTTCACAATCAGGGCATTCAATCCAATCAAGACGCTGTGCCCATTTTTCTTTTTGAAGCTCACTGTAATTATCTGGCTTGGCGCCAATGCCCACTACCGTGAGGTTTGTATCGCTTTCAAGGGCAATTTTTGCACCTGAAATAAGCTCGTCTACGCCAAATTCACTACCTGCTGCCATGAGGCCGACACGAGTTTTAGGCGCACCATATTTTGCGGATTCTACTAATTCTTTGAGGGCTTCACACACCAATGCTTTCTTGGCGGCATCATCTTTATTTTGAGAAATAGTCATGCATACCCCCCTAATCTTTTTTTGCTTCGGCGTCTAAACTTTCGGTGATTTCACTCAGCACATCTAAAATAATTTCTTTCACTTCATTTTTAGAAATGGAAGCGCCAGCACTTGCCTTAGCGCCCGCTTTCTCAATGATAAAAGACGCACCATCTGCGAGGTTAGTAAGACGACCAAGGAAAAGGCTGCCCTTACCGATAATCATGGCACGGTGCATTTCTCCCCTATTAATGGCGTCTATTGCATGACCAATAAAAGGAACGCCAGAAGGGATATGCCCTTGAGTCGGTGCATAGCCTTCCATGCCTCTCTCTTTGACAAATTGATTCATGTCCGCTCGCTCAACCTGTCCTTTCATAACACCAAGAGCCGCTATCATTTTGAAATTGGCCTCAGGCACATTACCAGCACCAGCAGGTACAGTGATTTCAGGGGTATGGAGCTCTGCTGCATACTTATCAACATCTTTCAGCCCTAAACCAATTTTTTCTAAGGGTTCAAGCACCAAAGCAGACGTGATAGCTTGAGGTGCAGCGCCCACACCAACACTATGTTTGCCTACAGCATCAAGGCGAATAATCGGCATGCTTCCATCATCAGGCATAAGCAAAACGCCAAAATTCCCCATGCAATTCTCAAGGGCAGGCATGGCTTTTTTAACATGCTCACGGGCGTTCATATAAAGTTTAGGAATAGCGCCACCAGCAACAACCGCTACATTCTTATGAATACCAGAGCACACAAGCCCTGCCGCATTCAAAATAGCACTCACAGGCCCCGCACAAAAACCACGAACATCACAACCACTAGCGTTTACACAATCAGCGATTTCAGCAATGGCTTTTGCCATATTACCGCCACCACGCTGATTCATATCACCAATAGCCTCTTCAGAGCACTCAATGACATATTCAATATCTTTTGCCTCGACGCCAGAGTTTTTAATAAGGTGCATCAGTGCCAAAACACCACCCACCTTACTAGCAAGGTTCTCCATAAGCACATGAGCGCTTAAATTTTCATCGATATCATGCCCCTTGCGCACACAAGCCACAACAACATTATTGAAATAAAGCGGCAGTGCATTATGCTCCGCTACCTCTTTCTCAATGTCAGCAAGCGCATGCCCAGCTTCAAGGCGTTTAATCTGTGATTCTCCCAAAAGAGGGTGTGCTTCCATTTTAGGCTTCACCGCAACAGAAAAACTCTCTTCAAGCCAAACAAGGTCAAAAACATCACATATATCCATGAGTGCAATAAATTCATCCTCAGGCATTATTTCGCCATAAACACCACTGCGAGAACCCTTCTCTTCTAAATTCTTATACATAGGTGCCGTTTTATTCGGGAGACTCTCCACGCCAAGTGCACCAATATACACAAGATTCGGCGCGTATCGAACAGCTTCATCATAAGATTGCACAAACTTCGGCAAGTTTGCCAAAAATTCGGAATCAGGCTTACTATGACGCTCAGTACTAGGCGTATTACCATAATGAAATGCAAGCTCTGGAGTGTGATTAAGGCAATATGATGCCCCTCTAATTCCTACAGTTGCCATGTATATCTCCTTTTTTCTTAAGGGCTAAGCTTTGTTTTTTTGCTTAGGGGGTAAGCTTCGCTTGCCCCCTAAAACCCCCAATCAGTAAAGGGTATGATACCCTTTACAATCCCCATTAGGGTAATTTTATTCACATTGTTTGTAAGAAATACTAAATGTGTGGGTTCGGGGAGCGAAGCGTTTTGTCCATATTCATATAATTTATTTACATAGACTTTTTCAAACGCAGTTTGAAAAAGCGATGTGGGTCAAGGGGACACTGTCCCCTTGCGGGGCTTGGGGCAGCGCCCCATGTCTTTCATAAAATGTGTCGCAGAGCCCTATATTTTTTAATGATTAATATAAGCGTATGCGGACATAGCGGCTCTTGCGCCGTCTGCGGCTGCGGTGACAACTTGTCGTAGATTTGTGTCACGCACGTCACCTGCGACGAAGATTCCTGGTGTAGAGGTGCGCATATCGCAATCGGCTTTAATCCAGTTTCCATTAACGGATTCTACGACGTCATTGATGTAGGCGGCGTTTGGAACTGTGCCTACGAACATGAAAACGCCGTTGACGTCGAGGGTAGACATTTCGTTGGTTTTCACATTTTTGATGCGAACGCCTTCGACTATGCCATCGCCATAGATTTCATCGACAACGCTGTCCCATACGGGGATAATCTTTGGATTTTTGGCGGCTCTGTCTGCTACTACTTTGTCGGCACGAAATTCGTCACGGCGATGAACTATGTATACTTTTTCGGCAAATCTTGAGAGATAGCAAGCCTCTTCTACTGCGGTATTGCCTCCGCCGATAACGGCCACGTCGAGCTCTTCGAACATATTGGCATCACAAACGGCGCAAAAACTGACGCCTTTGCCAATAAATTCTTTTTCGCCTTTGCACCCAAGGTGTCGAAAGCTCGCACCTGTTGCGATGATAATGGCTTTTGCTTCGATTTCTCCATCGCTTGTGGTCACAATATTTTTGCCATCACGCACTTCTAATTTGCGTACGGTGGTGGTGCGAAATTCTGCTTTGAAATGTTCGGCGTGGGCACGGAAATTTTCTGCTAGGTCTGCACCTGTGGATTCGATAGTGCCTGGCCAGTTTTCAATTTCACTGGTAATGAGAATTTGCCCACCAGCTTTACCTTTTTCTAGGACAAGCGTATCAAGCCCTGCACGCTTTGCATAGAGAGCTGCTGTGAGCCCTGCTGGGCCTGCTCCTATTATAACTAGTTCTCTTTGTTCCACAAAAACTCCTGGGTGTATTCAATGATTTTTGAAATACTTGGATTTTCTTATATTAAATTTTTTTGAGAGGTAGGGTTTTGCACGTTATTCCACTTTGAGATGTTTTGCTTCCCATACCCACCGGCAAAGAAGTCGAGCTCTTTGCGTAATTACTCGCTATGCTCATAAATGCAAACTGCTACACAATCTTTGGGTGGCTGCAAACCCCCACATTAACGTTTTTTTACAAACAAAGTTTGTAAAAAAACGTTAATGTGGGGGTTTGGGGGAGTTCAACTCCCCCAAAAAACAAAAACAAAAACAGAAAAACAAAAGCAAAGGCAAAAACAAAAAACAAAAATCTTACTCTGTGAATACAGTTTGTTCGGTCACATCAGTTTGAAGAGCTTTAAGGGCTTTTTCTACTAATTGACGTCGAAGATTTTTTTCTTCCACTGGGTTTAGTTTTGGATTACCGAGAGGGTAGGGAATAGAAACTGTTGGAATAATTCTATTTGCTCCTACACTTACGGAGATAGGAACGATGGTCGCCATGTGTACCACTGGAATATTCGCAGTATCTTCGATAGCTTTGGCAAGCGTTGCACCGCAACGCGTACAAGTTCCTCAGGTGGAGGTAAGGATAACGGCTTGCACATTGGCATCGCGCAATTTCTGCCCAATTTCTTTACCAAAAGCAAGGGCGTTTGCAACGGCTGTACCGTTACCCACAGTGGTGTAGAATTTATTATGTAGCTTGCCGATTTTGCCTTCTTTTTCGATGTCACGTAGGACGTCGACAGGCAGAACACGGTCAGGATCTTCATTTGCATAGGTTTGGTCATAACCACCGTGAGCAGTTATGTATTCATTTTGCAATAAGTCTTTCACATTTGCAAAGTCGTATTCTCCGTAGTTTTGTGCGGAGGACGCTGCGATGTGATCTGGGTTGCCTTTTGGAACTATGCCACCAGAAGTAACAATTGCAATGGTGGCCTTTGACATATCTTTCACGGCTGGGCGTGGTTCTACTCTGTCAAAAACGGGCATTTTGTATTCTGTGGTAAATTCTTCGCCTTTCAATTTTTTCACGAGCATAGCAACGGCACGTTCTGCGCCATTTTCATCGTAGAACATATTGATACGAATGCCTTTTTCCATGAGGCAACTGTGGTCAGACTTGCAAAGTTCTTCTTTTTTAAGAAATTTGAGTATGACGGAAGCCATAGCAGGAACGGCTTTACCCATGCCACGTGCGCTGTCGGAACTTTCCACTATTGGGATAAGTTTTCGATATAAATCCACACCAGGGTTTTCAGGGTAGAGAGCTGTAATTACAGGGATATTACACTCTTTTGCTACGGCGGCACACACAGCACCGCAAGCGGTACCGTAGCGACCAGCATTGAAGGCAGGGCCTGCAATAAGAGCGTCTATTTTAGCTTCTTTGACAAGAGCAACAACTTGAGCGCATACGGCGTCTATGTTGTTTGCAAAATAATTGTCACCACAAATAAAGGTTTTAATTATTTCTGCTTCACCGTTGAGAGCTGGGTTGAGTGCTTGACCTGGCCCAACAAGACCATCACGGATTTCTGGGCTAATGTCAGCTTTTTCTTCACCACCAATACCAGCAAAGAATTGATTTATATAATGTAAAACACGATAAGACATGCTAAACTCCTTATTCTGTACGTGCGCCGTTACGGGTGAAACCAAGCTCGTTGGTTGCTGATAATATCGCTTGAATTTCCACATCCATGCTACCATCTTTGTTCATAGATCCAAAGAATCCGCCAGCAAGAACTTCTGCTGTTGGGAGATCTCCGATGGTAATATCCATAGGTGGCAATGTGATAAGCATATTTGCATTACCAGCTGTGACACAAGCGTTACCTTCTGGGCATGAATCCGCTAGGGATTGGCTTGCGCCGTCACGCCCTGCAAATTCGTCAGTAATAAGCACGGTTTTAATACCTGAGCGTTCGGCTTTCCAGCAGTTCATAATAAGATCTGCATCGGGGTTACCAAAGCCTTCTTCTGAAATAACAAGCCCTTCTACTCCTAACATTTTAGCCAATTTGATGGCATAGGAGGAGCTGCGTTTTTTATCTGCAAGGGTCACATTTTCATTGGTGATAATAGTACCCACAAAGTTAATGTCCTTGCCATGACGTTTGTAAAGGCTTTCAATAATAGGGTTATTCAAATGAACATAGGTGTTGTTCTTGTCGCATGCAGATACGCAGTTACCTGAAATAATAGCGCCATCCATAATTTCTGTTGGGCTAATAAGGGTAGGTAATATTTGTTTTGCATCTACGCCATAAACCCATGTGTCATGCAAAAGGCCTTGGGATTGCAACATATAAACATAGGCAACCTTAGGAAGTTTTGGATGCGCTTGCATGGCTTCAGCAAGAGGAGGGAAGTCATAGCTGTCAACCTTATCCGCTTTAGCTGATTTACAAGAAGACGCCACGTAATGGGCAGTCTTAAGACCTACCATACGGCATGCATTTTCTAGTTCGTGCAGTACAACACCTTCTCTTGGTGTTATGTATACAACAAGGTTAGCGGTTTGTGAGAAAGGAGTGTAATCTGCTCCTGGCCCTTTCATGTCCACAATACCTTCTTGAGGTGCAACCAAGCGACCAGTGGTGAGAATGGCAGCCCCGTCAAGAACTAAGGTTTTACCTTCACCAACGGTATCCACGTCGCCAATATAGCCTGGGAAAACTTCGCCAGCGCCTTCTAATTTGCAACGAGGTTCGATAGCGTCTTTTACGGGTAAAATACGAATGCTGTCACCAGGGTGAGCTAAATGAAGTTCGATTCCTGCAAGGCGTTCATCTTGTAATAAGAGTGCTGTAAGCTCCTCTTTATTAACGGTGACGGTTGCATTAGCAAATCCTGTGGCAGACCCAAAAGCCCATTTCTTGACTTTAACACGATGTAATTCCAGTTTCACGTTTATTCCTCCATGTGGTTTAGTGGCACGTTGATACCAGATGTTTTTAGCGTCACATGCATGAGTTCTTTATCAATTAATGCACAGTCCGCTAACAGCTTAGATTTAAGCGTTTTTTCTGCATCTATTGTAGGCAAAAGCTTGGAAAATGGTTCATAAATTTGGAGAGCTTGTTCTATATAATTGAGAGAATCTTCATCATAATATTCTTGAACAGCCTTTGTTTGATGGGGGGCTGTTGCTTTGTTGTTTTTTTCAGAATCAAAAGAGAGAAGGAGGGAGCGCATGGCTTGTTGGCCTGGGCGAAAGTTTCCATAAAGAGGATGGTTCAAAAGGCGCCAGCCTTGGTGAATCAAGTCTCGTCCGCCCATGAGCACATCAAAGGGAGAGCCTTCTAGTAATTGAATGGAAAAATCTATAGAAGAATTTCCGATTGTGCAGGCGCGAAGCGTGGAATTATTTGTTATGAGACAGAGACGTGTAGACATAGGCAATCACCTTATCATACCAGTAATCCGTAAAGAGTTATTAATTGAATGAAGGCAGTAATTGTGAAATTTGTTCTTATGTTATTTTTATCACAAAGTACTACTTAATGTCAACCACGAATAAAAATAAGAGCGAATATAGTAGAAATAATATTAAAAATAATGGAAATAGGGGCAAAAATAGAGTAAATCAGAGATAGTTTGTGTTTTTAAGGAAAAGGGTTAGAGGGGAAGGACTTGGTTTTTTTATCATAAAATTATCTAGAAAAAGAATGCATCCTTACTCGTTCTGCGCTGGTACTTTGATAGCAAATTTATCTAGTTTTCTATAAAGGGTTGGTCGGCTAATGCCTAAGTTTTTTGCACATTGGGTCATATTTCCTTGGTACTCTATAAGGGCAAGCTTGATAGCTTCATGCTCAATATCTTCAAGGGTGCGAGTTTCTGGTATATTATTTGGGCTTGTTGGTGCTTGTTCTAATTCAATAAGTCCAAAATGTTCTGTTTCGAGCATGGCACCTTGAGCGAGATGTATGCCTCGTTCAACAGTGTTTTCAAGCTGGCGCACATTACCTGGCCAATGGTATTCAATGAGTAGTTTTTTTGCTTTCGGGCAGAGTTGGCCTTCTTTAAGGGAATATCCATGTCTTTTCATGAAAGCATCAATGAGTAAAACAATGTCTTCTTTTCGGTCACGTAGGGGAGGAACGGTTAAATAAAGGGTAGATACTCGGTAAAAAAGGTCTGGGCGAAAGCGTTCAAAATGTGCTTCTTGGCGTAAGTTTTTGTTTGTTGCAGAAATAACCCGCAAATCAATTTTTGTGGTGCGTACGCTGCCGACTCGTCTGATTTCACCTGTTTGTAAAACCCGTAAAAGCTTCACTTGCATATCAAAGGGCATGTCGCCAATTTCATCTAAAAAGAGCGTGCCTGTGTCTGCAATTTCAAATTTTCCTGCTCTCCCACCTTTTTGTGCGCCAGTGAAAGCCCCTTCTTCGTAGCCAAAGAGCTCGCTTTCAAGTAATTCTTTAGGGATAGCTCCGCAGTTGAGGGCTATAAATGGTTTGTCGCATCGGTTACTTGCGTTGTGTATTGCTTGTGCGAATAATTCTTTGCCTGTCCCTGTGTCACCAAGAATAAGAACGGGGGCGTCGTTTTTTGCTGCTATTTTTGCCACATGGATAGTGGCTTGTAATGCTTCACTATTTCCGATAATGGACTGAAAGGTGAAATGGGCTTCAGCACCTGCGATTTCCATGGCAAGCTCAACCATTTCTTTTTTCTCTGTGATGCTTAAAATCGCCCCAACCATTTCACCATTCTCTATGATAACAGGTGCTAAGGATACAAAGTGCTTTCCTTTGCTGCTTGTTATTTCTCTAAGAAGAAATCCTTTGCCTGTTTTTAATTCGTTGGCTAGTTTGAAATCAATATTAACAAGATCAGCAAAGAATTTTCCTGTGTGCCCTTTGGGTAAATCAAGAAGAAAACAAGCTTTTCTGTTGGTTTGTACAATTCGGCCCAATTGGTCAACGGTAACTATGCCTTTTGTTCCTGCTTCAAGTAAGGCTCTAAGATACTGATTCTTAATGGATAATTCTCTTGAATTGCTATGCTCTTTTAGCTGCGATTTGACAGTTTCTGCCGCTTGACACGCTAAACCGAGGCTATGTATATGCATAAGTTCGGAATAACCACTCAGGCATATAACACCAAGAAGCTCTTGGTTTATGCCAAAAATAGGGGAGGCGGCGTTACTCACGTGTTTAGCAAAGGCCGCATACATGCGGTTTCCTGGGACAAAGAATGGTTTTTCGTCAACTAAAGTCAGACCAATGGCGCATGTACCAAGGTCTTTTTCTGTCCACCTATAACCTGGCATGCAATTACGGCTGATAAAATGCTGAACAAGCTCATCGTCTCCAACCACATAAAGTACATAGCCGTCTTTATCGGCTAATGCCATACAAAATCCACTTTCTTTAAGAAGAGAATACAGGGTATCTATTTGCTTTTTTGCGATACCAAAAAACTCTTTTTGTTTTGAAATACGCTTACTCAATTCTCGTGCTGTGAGCTTAGAGCTTTCAGGAGCTTTTCGGAGTTGGGAGTCAACCCCATATCCCTTTGATCTTTCAAGAGAACGAGCAATTCCTTTTTCCATTTCCTCAAGACTTTGCTGTGTCATTTGCATAGGAGACTCCGTAATATTATGTTACACTGTAATATTATGTTACATATTCTTGTTCTAGATGTCAAGCTTCTGTTTTTACTATACAAGTATTGAGTTTCACTCTATTCTCCCTACATGTGTGTAATGAAACATTACACTTTTCTTCCTTGGAAGAGGCGATGAAAAATTTGTTTAGTCTCTATCTATCTAAAGTAAAAGGATAAAAAAAGTTCGGTACAAAATGTGCTTTATACAGCTTAGTTTGCTTTTTCACGTTATATCTACACAGTCGGAGATGCACATGAATTCACTACAAAATTCCAATATAGCCAAGGGTGGAAAGCTCCATTATGAGATTCCCGTTGGGATACTCTGTCTTGAGTCCTATTTTCCTAAATTACGTGGGCATTTACGCAATCCCAATACCTATCCTTTTCCCACTGTTGTTCATGTTCTTAAAGGGCTTGATATTCCTAAAATGCTTTTTGCCCCGTCTCAAGAAATGGTGGACATACTCCTCGATGGAGCAAAAGAGCTTGAGCGCCAAGGTGTACATGCCATAGCAGGAAGTTGTGGTTTTATGGCATTATTTCAAAAAGAACTAAGCAACGCCGTTCGCATTCCTATTTTCACATCGAGCCTCTTGCAATTGCCTCTTATACGTGCCATGCATGGTGAAAGTAGCTCTATTGGAGTGCTTACCGCTAGTGAAAAAGCCCTTACACAAAAGCATTTGGACGCCTTTAAAACGGATATTAATACTATTCATATCAAGGGAATGGAAGGAAATAACGAATTTTGGGAAACAGTTATCTTAGGGCAACACCATGATTTTGATATGGATAAGCTTGAAAAAGAAATTGTAAGCACGGCGCTTTCGTTTATTGAAGAAAAAAAACTCGATGCGCTCTTGCTTGAATGCACAGATTTACCGCCTTTTGCCAAACAAATTCAACAAAAAAGTGATGTTCCTGTTTATGACATAAATTCACTTATGCGCCTTGTTCAGTCTTCCGTTCAGTGGAAAATTTAATGTACCTTTCTTGTTAGTTAGCTAAAAATTCACAGGGATAGTTAAGGAGATTTATATGAATTTAGAACTTCGGCATAAAATAATTTTGGAAATACTAATAAGCGTTATTTTATTTGTATTTTACGGCATGCTGTATTTGAACGTGGGCTCTTTGGTGGAGCAAACATTTTTAGCTGCTTTAGATCCTGTCTTTTTTCCCAAAGTGATTATCACGTGTATTCTTGTTATGAATTTTATGCTTGTTATAGATTCTGTTATGATGTGGCATAATTATAAAAACGATAAAATTACCCATCACATGAAGACCCTTGTGACAGACGCAGAAGAAGAATATCCCATGGGGCGTGTTTTTGTCTATATAGGAACATTATTCCTCTATCTTATAGGTTTTTATTATGTAGGTTTTGTGTATGCGACACCTATTATTATTCTCATAGTCGCTTATTTATTGGGTATGAAAAACATGTTCATCGGTGCTATTGTTGCCATTTCATTCACCTTGGCTCTTGATTATGCCAGTCTACAATTTTTACAAATTCTTTTGCCTAGCGGCGTTTTATTTGAATAATAAGGAGCTTATATGATAGCTGAAATTATAAATGGCCTTCTCTCTATTTTAAATCTTCCTTCCATTGCTGCCATATCGTTTGGACTTGTTGTGGGCTTATTGTTTGGTGCTATCCCTGGAATTTCAGGAATTATGGCAATATCCATTCTCTTACCACTGACCTTTTATGTGAGTCCACTCGTGGGTATTCCTATGCTTTTAGGGATATATAAGGCCGCTATTTATGGTGGCTCTATCACCGCAATTTTACTCAACACCCCTGGTGCGCCACCTGCTGTGTGTACCGCTATGGATGGTTACCCCCTTACACAACAAGGCAAAGCGGGTAAGGCTCTCAATGCCGCTTTAGCAGGTTCTGTATTTGGTGATACCTTTAGTAATATTTTACTTATTTGTGTGGCAGCGCCTATCTCCTTTATCGCTATCAAAATCGGGCCAGCAGAACAGTTTTGCCTTATCTTACTATCACTTACAGTGGTTGGAAGTATTTCAGGTAATTCTATTTTGAAAGGGATGATTTGCGCGGGCTTTGGTATATTACTTGCCATGATTGGTGTATCAGGCGTTAGTGGTGCGGTGCGTTTCACTTTTGATAATGAATATCTTCTTTCAGGTATTTCCCTTATTCCCATGGTTATTGGTGTTCTTTGTCTGCCTGAAATTATTCACCAAGTGGGCGTCAGCACAAAGCATATGATGCAACAAAAATTTGATTTGAAAAGCGATGATGGGCGTCTCACATGGCAAGAATTTAAAAGCAATATAGGGCTTATGATACGCTCTTCCATCATTGGGTCTATTATTGGTGCTATGCCTGGGCTTGGTGCTTCTCCTGCTGCGTTTATGGCGTATTCAGAAGCTCAACGAAAATCAAAACACCCAGACACCTTTGGCAAAGGCAATATTGAAGGGGTTATCGCTCCCGAAACTGCCAACAATGCAACCACAGGTTCTGCCATGATTCCGCTTTTGACTCTTGGTATCCCCGGTGATGATGTCACTGCTGTGCTCATGGGTGCTTTTCTTATTCAAGGTTTAACTCCAGGGCCAAACATTTTCTTTGAACACACAGCCGTGGTTTATGGTATTTTTGGTTCACTGATTCTATGCGATATCTTATTATATATCATTGCAAAAATTGGCTTCCGCTTTTGGATTCGCATCGTGGAAATGCCTAGACATATTATCTTTTCTGCGGTTACCGTTTTTGCCTTCCTTGGTACATATTCCATTAACCAAAGTATGTTTGATATTTTCTGCCTCATTATGTTCGGCATCATGGGCTACCTCATGAGAATGTTCCAATTTAGCGCAGGTGCTCTTATCATCGGATTTATTTTAGGGCCAATTTTAGAAAAATCCTATGACCAAAGTATGACACTATCAGACGGAAGTTACATGATTTTCCTAGAAAGCCCCGTTGCTGTCGTTCTTCTTCTTATCACACTTGCTAGTGTTGTGAGTATCTACCGTGTGCGGGCTCGAAGAGAAAAAATGCTCATCGAACAAGAAAAGATTGATGAAGAAGCAGTTAAAGAATAGAACAGTAAACGCACAAGATTGAAAGCTTATTTTTAGTTTAGTTTAGTTTAGTTTAGTTTAGTTTAGTTTTGTTTAGTTAGTTTTTTTTCGAGGGGCATGATGCCCCCCGAGCCCCCCCATCGCTTTTTCAAACTTTGTTTGAAAAAGTCGTACAGGGTTTCCTACCCAACAGGCAAGCTTGAAACGTTTATTTCTGTTTGCGACAAACGTGAGCAAATACAGGAATAGGCACAAGGGCATAGCGTCCCTTGTTGCTGGGTATAGAAGGGGTAAGCTTTCAGCTTAGAAGAACGTGTATTAACATGAAACATGAGGAGAATTTTAATGGGAAACTTTAAGAAAGTTATTTGCTCTGTTATGGCGCTTGCTTTTGTAATGGGATTTTCAATGGAAGCACAAGCTGAATATCCTAAAAAGCCTATCACCCTTGTAAGCCCTTATGGTGCTGGTGGTGATTCCGATATAAGCGCACGAGTTTGGGCAGAATTTGCAAGAAAAGAATTGGGTCAGCCTATACTTGTAGTGAACAAAACAGGCGCTGGCGGTTTGACAGGAACTCTTTATGCCTCAAAAGCAAAACCAGACGGCTACACCCTCTTTCTTGGACAAGCAGGCCCATGTATCATGGTTCCACTTATCACAAAAACAGGTGGACTAAATAAAGATAGTTTTGATTATCTTTCCCGCTTTATTGTGACCAATAGTGGCGCTGTTGCTAACGTTGATGCCCCTTGGAGTAATCTTAAAGAATTTCAAGAAGCAGCAATAAAAGAGCCTGGTAAATATGTATTTAGCAGCCCTTCCGCAACCTCTTGGCTTGCCCTTGCGTTTCGTAGCTGGTTATTTCAAAACGACGTAAAAGTAAAAGTTGTTGAATACACAAGTGGGGCTGAATCTGCTACATCCATTATCGGAAATCATGGCGATGTCACCTTTACTTTTCCTCCAAACTACACGTCTTTAGTTGATTCTGGTAAATTGAAACTTCTTGCTCTTGGCGCTAAAAGTGAAAAATATCCTGATGTTCCTACCTTTGCTGAGTTAGGCTATAAAGGAAATTTCTACGGCTGGAGCGGTATAGTTATTCCTAAAGGTGCACCACAAGAAATAAAAGACAGACTTATTGAAGTCACTAATATTATTTCTAAAAACCCAGAATTTATTAAAGCAATAAAAAATCTTGGTTTCACTCCTGATAATACTTCAGGTGCGGAATGGCAAAAACAAGTGGATGCACAATATCAAGAAATGCACACCCTTCTTAATGAACTTGGCTATTTGGCAAAATAAATATTATTTCTAAGATGTGGATTATTCTTTTATTTTCCACATCGTAGAACAAAAATTACATATTAGATTCATAAGGAAAAATTATGTCTATTAAACGTTTTGGTATTCCTCAAGGTGGAGCGCTTCCTTTCGCAAAGGCAGTTGCCGCAAATGGTTGGCTTTTTGTTTCAGGGCAAGTGCCTAGAGATAAAGAAGGGCAAATAGTATTTGGCACAATGACAACGCAAGCAAGAGTTACTTTAGATAACCTTAAAAGCGCTGTTGAGCTTGCTGGCTATTCTTTAGCTGATGTGGTGAAAGTGGAAGTTTGGATTGATGATCCACGTGATTTTGCAGAATTCAATAAAGTATACGCTGAATATTTCACCGCAGAACATGCCCCTGCTCGTGTGACAGTGCAAGCGATGATGATGAGCGATTTGCGTGTTGAAGTTGCTTGTGTAGCGTATAAGGCTTAGTTTTTTCACTTAATGATTTTTACATAGCTCTACAATAATGTCATTTCAATTTACTTTTTTAGGGAGTTGAACTCTCTCGCTTGGCTCTCTATTTGCGTATTTACTCATTATTCGTAAACGCAAACAACCTTTGGGCGCCTCTGATGGGCAAGCCCGACATTACGTATTTTCTGTAAACTTTGTTTACAAAAAATACTAATATATGAGGTTTCCAAAGGACATCATGTCCTTTGGTGGAGAGTGTGAGAGGTAAAACCTCTCACAGTGGAATGGCAGATTACTACAATAACAGTCTAAAATAGCAAGAGATACGTATGCAAAATAATCACAAAGAATATGATGTTGTCGTGGTGGGTGGCGGTATAAGTGGTCTTGCGGTTGCTTATGGGCTATGTAAAAATAATGAAAAATTAAGGCTTGCTATTATTGATTCACCTACGGAACTGAATAAGGCCTCACGTACGAATGTGGGTTTACTTTGGTGTCAGTCTAAGTTTTTAGATGTACCTGATTTCGCACGCTGGGGCTTTCTTTCCTGCAAGCATTTTCCTGAACTTCTTCAAGAATTAAAGGAAATAAGCAAAATAGAAATCCCTGTTAATTTCACTGGCGGCCTGATTCCAACCCTTGGGGAAGCGGAATTTACGCAGCGTGGTGACTATATTCAAAAATTAAAAACCGCACTAGGCGCATACCCTGGTTCCATGATTAGTCGCTCCGAACTTGAGAGCAAACTTCCCAAAATTAAATTTGGTGAAGAGGTGACAGGGGCGGCATGGTGCGAAGAAGATGGCGTTGTTGAGCCATTGCTCCTTTTTAGAGCCTATCGTTCGGCTTTGAAAAAAATGGGAGCTACTATATTAGAAGACTCTATGGTTTATGATGTGCAGGCTAAAGACAATAATGCGTATAAAGTCATGACATCTCGTGGTGAAATCACCTGTGAGCGACTTGTTCTTGCGGCAGGTTTGGCGAACCGTAGATTTGCGAGTTTTGCGTTCAATGATTCCGATAACGCAACTAATTTGGATATGCCTCACAATTTGCATGATAATCTTTATGACGTTTCGTATAATCACGGTGGACTCCCTATTTTTGCAGATAAAGGGCAAGTGCTTCTGACCGAGAGATTACCGTTTGTTATGCCTATACCTCTATTAGGTTGTACGCAAACTTTTGGTGGGACTGTTATCATTGGTTTTAAACATGAAACTCGAGGGCATGATGCCACCGTTGTTCCTGAAGCCGTATCACAAGAAGGGGCTTGGGCGCTTCGAGTTTGGCCAGAACTTGCGCAAAAACGTATTATTCGTTCTTGGCCTGGGCTTCGAGTTATGCCGAATGACAAAGTTGCCATTTATAGCCATTTGCCGAATCACCCTCATGTCACCGTGATTAATACACATAGTGCGGTGACGCTTGCGGCTGTTCATAGCCGCTATCTTCCTGAATATATTATGGGCGGCGATCTCCACGAATGTGCGGAAAATATGACTTTAAAACGCTTTGGCTTTGCTTGTTAGGGGGCGATGATGTCTGATACAGTAAAAATTTATGTCGATGAAAAAATGATGGAAGTTCCTGCAGGAATTAGCGTTGCTGCTGCGATTCTTGGTCACAGTCATAGCCACAATCATAGTAATGACCAGAGTCGAAAAGCTTTTCATAATAATAGTATGGATGCGAGTCCCCGTGCGCCCTATTGTCTTATGGGCGTGTGCTTTGAATGCATGATGGAAATCGATGGTGAAGCTAATGTGCAATCTTGTCTCGTCACGGTTCAAGACGGTATGCAAGTAAAAAGGCAACTCAATACGGAAGCTTTTCATTATAAAAATACCGAAGACGATTTGCCAGAAAACAGGAGAACAAACAATGATTAATCATTTGGATTTATTAATTGTAGGGGCAGGGCCTGCTGGGCTTTCTGCTGCTGTTGCGGCTCGTTCCTGTGGTTTAGATGTGGGCGTAGTTGATGAACAAGGCGCAATGGGCGGGCAAATATTTAGAAATTTACATCTTCCTTTTGGGCGAGATGTTTTAGACGAGCACGATAAAGAATTAGGGCTTCAATTATTCGATGCCTTTCACGCTTCAGGCGCACGTTTTTTTTCTGAAACAACAGTCTGGGGTGCAGATAAAAACACCGTATTTTGTAAGCATAAGGGAAAATCCGAAAAAATTACCGCCACAAAAATCCTTTTCACCACAGGTGGTATGGAAAGACCTATACCCTTCAAAGGGTGGACACTGCCTGGAGTGATGACCGCTGGTGCGGCTGAAATTATTCTTCGTTCGGGTGGACATATAAGTGCTGACAAAGAACCCGTAGTTTTGGCAGGGAATGGGCCTTTGCTTTTATCCCTTGCTATGCATCTTATAGATGAAGGAATTCCCATTGCCGCATGGCTTGATACGGGGCGTTTCAGTCATAAGCTTGGCAGCATTATGCATATGGGCTCTGCCTTGGGAGATATACCGTACTTAAAACGTGGTATGCATATGGCGCTGCGTATTCTAAAGAATAAAATACCGATAATCCAAGGGGTGAATCAAATAGAAGCCCTTGGAGAGAATTCACTTGAAAAAATTCGCTATCAAAAAAATAGTAAATGGCACGAAGTGGCAAGTCATACGCTTATTCGTCATGAAAATATTATACCGAGGGTGCAAATTGCGAGCGCTTTAGGTGTTGAACTGGTTTGGGATAGTGTACAGCGTTATTGGTATCCCAAAACCGACGAATACGGTAGAACAAATCTAAACGATGTGTATATGACGGGGGATGGTGCTTTTGTGAATGGTGGTGAAGCCTCCATAAATAAAGGCTATATCGCAGGCATTGCAATCGCTCAAGATATGGGCGTGCTTTCTGCTGATGAAGGGGCATTGCGCTGTGCAGAAAGTTTGGCAGCTATGCGAAAAACCTGTAAGGCAAGAAATTATTTACGCTATGTTTTTGCACCTAATCCTGACGCCTATAAAGTTCCCGATGAAACTATTGTTTGCCGATGTGAATGCGTAACGGCGAAAGAAATTAGGGACGCTGTACGGGAAGGTTTCCATACCCCTGATGAAGTGAAACGCTTCACCCGAGCAGGAATGGGACCTTGTCAAGGACGTATGTGCGGGAATGCCTTGGCGGAAATTATCGCTCAAGAGCAGGGCGTCAGCGTTGAAAAAGTGGGTATGCTTAGAAATCGGCAACCCTTTGCACCTGTGACTTTAGGCGAGTATTGTTCTTTACATGCACCTAAGATCTAAAGAAGATTAAGTTTTTTTAGGGCACTATCTTAATGTTTTTTGCTTCCTCTTTTATAAGAGGGAAGCTGTATGTCTAAAATATCTAAATTGTATCAACAATGTTAGTCAATCTGCTTCTGAATATACGACTTAAATTATAAACAGGCTGTCACTTTATTTGATTTTTATCAAATAAAAGTGGCAGCCTCTTTATGCATTCTTAAGCTATTAAAATATTTAACCTTCTTGTAAAAAGAGGTTTAATTCCTCAATAGTTTTTTGGGTGATACTGAGTTTTTCCATAGTACGACCAGTCTTATAAAAATCTTGGTTTTCAACTAAAGTCGAAAAAAGACAAATAAGGCTATTTACTATTGGCGTTGGCAAGTTGTATTTTGTCCCTAATGTGGAAATAAGGATTAAACATTCTTGAACATCTTCAGAAATAAACCGCATATTCTTATCTATTTTCGCAGGAATATTCCACGCAGAACGCATTTCTAATATTTCTGCTTGCGTCATAGAAAAACGTTTTTCTACCACATCTAAAGAAGAGCAAGATACAAGCCTTGGAACAACTCTTCGTTGCTTTATTGATGATAGGCGTGCTCCTCAGCTCGAGAAAAACTCAAGGCTTAATAATCCTTGAAGTTAAGCAAGATGATCGTGCTGCTCAGGCAGGTTTAAGAGAAAAAGACATCATTCTTGCTGTAGATTTAAAAGCTGTTGGTACAGTAAAAGAACTTGCAAAAATATTGATATTGAGGGTAAAAAACGCGGTGCATAGTGTTGCAAATAGATAGTCACGGCACTATTTTTATTATAACTGTTCCAGTGGATGAAGAAAAATGGATAACATATTAGACATTAACATGAGACGATTAACATTATTCTGATAGATTTGTGATAGTTGAAAATAGTGTAGATTATGTATATATTGAGAAATTGAATCAATTAGAATCAATGTTGAAATATTATTTGAAATAGAACGAGTGTTTTAAGATAATCACCTTTTTTATTTGAAGTTTTTGAATAGAAATCCCGTAGGCAAAAAAAGTTGATTTTTGTTAACCTATTGGAAATTTTATATTTATGTAAATGTTCTTTCATGGATGACACACTTGACAGTCTTATATTTAATATCATATAAAATAAGTGTAAGGTCTATGATGTTTTTTTGCTATGTAAATATCAGCTTTCAACCTGTCGAAATAACAACATGTGAGGATTTTCTATGGTAAAATTTCTAAGTAAAGTATGTATTATTGTCGCAGTAGTAACTACGTTCGTTGGTTCAGCTTTGGCAGAATATCCAACTAAACCGATTAATATGGTTATTGCATTTAGTGCTGGTGGATCAAGTGATGTGCAAGCACGTATTATGCAAAAATATTGGAATAAATATGCTCCAAAACCTTGGGTTTTTATCTACAAACCAGGTGCAGGCGGTATTATTGGATTTACAGAAATAGCAAAAGCTAGAAAAGATGGTTATACAATGGGGGGATTAAATGTACCTCATATCATTTTACAAAATTTAGCACAAAATGCACAATTCAATCCTAGTGATAGCTTTGATTATATCGCTCAAGTAGTAAATGATCCTCAATGTATTGCTGTGCGTAAAGATAGTCCTTTTAAGACTGTTCAAGAATTTCTTGATCACGCAAAAGTAAATCCATCTAAGGTTAAGGTTGGGCTTGTTGGACCTTTATCAGGGCATCACTTAATGTATCTTGATTTTAAAGAAAAATATCCAGAGCACAGGCTTACTCATGTTTTCTATAAAGGGGCAACTGATCAAAACGCAGCACTTCTTGGTGGTGAAATTGATATAATGTTTGGAAACCTTAATGATGTCATGCGTTCAATTGACGAGTTTCGTGTTTTGGGTATAGCGGCTGAAGAAAAAAATGATTTTCTTCCAGGTACACCTACGCTAAAAGAACAAGGTGTTGATATGGTTTCTGATATCCGTCGCTGTTTTGCTGTGCCTAAAGGACTTCCAGCAGAAGACCTTGCAACAATTCGCAAAATATTTAAAGAAATTTGTGAAGACCCAGAATATCTGGCAGATATGCGTAAATCAGGTCAACCTGCTGAATACATGGATGGAGAATCTTTTGCTAAGTATATTGATGCACAGCAACAAGCGTCCCATGACGCACTTCAAAAAGCAAACCTGTTAAAGAAGTAAATTAGGATAAAAATCCTACAAGAAGCTCTTTTGTCTTGTAGGATTTTTATTAAATAAGTGGATGAAGAAGTAGAAGATGTTGTTAAGAATGGTTATAAAATGCGAAACTTCTCTTAAAAAGTTTTACTATGTGACTATAAATATTAACTAGATAAGGTCATAAATATGAATGAATTTATTCTACCTGCTATACTAAATCTGTTTGAACCTATGAATTTTTTTCTGATGATTGCCGGTCTTGTTGGTGGTATCATTGTTGGAGCATTACCAGGTTTGACGGCCACAATGGGCGTTGCTCTTATGGTTCCAATTACTTTTGCGATGAATCCTATTAGTGGATTAATCATGCTTGGGGCTATATATGTAGGCGCTATTTATGGTGGTGCAAACTCTGCAATATTGATTTGTACTCCAGGTACACCAAGCTCCGTTGCAACTACATTTGATGGATGGCCTATGTGTCAAAACGGTAAGGCGGACGACGCGTTACACGTATCACTTATTTCTTCCGCATTTGGTGGTATTATAGGCACGTTCTTTTTACTTTTTTTTGCAGCGGCGTTAGCTCGTTTTGCTTTAAGATTTGGTGGTCCTGAAAATTTCTGGCTATGTTTGTTTGGGCTTTCAACTATTGCCGTTATGAGCGTTGATAATATGGGGAAAGGCATTATTTCAGGAGCTATAGGTATATTGGTAGCTACTATAGGTCTTGATCCAAATACAGGTAGCATTCGTTTCACCTTCGGAACATATTCCCTTATTCAGGGCATATCAGTTATTCCGTGTATGATAGGCTTATTTTCTTTCTCCCAAGTGCTTTACTTAATAGGCTCGAAGCGTGAATATATAGCAAAATGCTCGACCTCTTCTGGTTCTTTTATGTATGTTACTAAATATTTATTTACAAAATGCAAAGTGCTCCTTATGCGTTCGTCTATTATCGGCACAATTGTTGGTATGTTGCCTGGAGCTGGCGGGGAAATTGCATCAATCATTACTTATAATGAAGCAAAACGATGGGATAAAAATCCAGAGCGCTATGGTAAGGGGTGTATTGAGGGGGTTGCCGCCTCAGAAAGTGCTAATAATGCCGTTATTGGCGGAGCGCTTATCCCTATGCTGACATTAGGTATTCCTGGTAGTGCAGTTGCCGCTGTTATTCTAGGAGCTCTTATGGCTCATGGTATTCAGCCAGGTTTTAAAATATTTACAGCAAGTGGAGAACTTGCGTATACTTTTATTATGTCTCAATTTTTAGTATGCCTTTTGATGTTGCCTGTAGGTTATATTTTATGTAAATTTATGGCTCGTCTTCTTAATTTGCAACTTACCTACATAGCACTTTCTATAGTTGTTCTTTCTTATATTGGTGCGTATGCTATTGCTAATAGTATTATTGATGTGTGGATTGTTGTTATATTTGGCTTTGTTGGATATTTTGGTGGGCGAATAGGAATGGATACGGGTGCTATGGCGCTTGGAGTGATACTCGGACCTATGATTGAAGAAAATCTTGGTAAATGTGTGGATTTAGCAAACGCACATAATTATGGAATCTATGGCGTTATGACTGAAGGTGTTATATCAAAAATTCTTATTTTTGCACTTATGTTATCTATAGTTACACCGCTTTACGTAGGTATTACTCGAGGAAGACGTAATGCTAAAAAAGGAGCTCGCCATGCGTAAAAGTAAACAAGATTTTTGGGCTGGCATCTCGTTTATACTTATTGGTGCAGCTTTTGGTGTACAATATGATGAACTTACTGGTGTAAGTAGAATATTTCCTGAGATTCTTATCAGTATAATTATTCTAGGTGGGATTTATTTTGTTATAAAAGGGCTTGTGCAAAACTATTTAGAGAAGAAATTGACACAATCGCTTTCTTCTTCACCTCAAGAGACGAAAAAAAGCGATGAAATCAAGGAAAATTGTTGTGTTGCGGAAGATGCTGTAGAAAGTATTTCTTGGTCAAGAATTTTGATTATTAGTATTTTTGCGGTGTTATTAGTTTTTTCTCTTGAATATATTGGTTTTTTTGTATCTTCTCTTGCCTTTGTGGTAATATCTTATTTATTCTTAGGCGATAAAAGCTTACAACGGAGCTTATTAGTTAGATCGTTAATTTTTGCTGTTCCGTTTATTATTATTGTTTGGATATTATTTGTAAAACTTCTTCATGTACCGACACCAGCAGGTATACTATTTTAATTATAGGGAGCATTATGTCTAAAATTGTCATTTCTGAATTTATGGATCAAAGTGCCGTAGATTTACTTTCTCAAAATCATGAAGTTATTTATGATAAAACTCTTGTTGATAATGAAGAAAAATTATTAGAAGTAGTGAGTTCATGTGATGCAATTATTGTTCGCAACCGCACACAAGTAAAAGATAAACTCTTGGCATGTGCTAAAAATCTAAAAGTTATTGGCAGACTTGGGGTTGGCTTAGATAATATTGCTGTTGATTTTTGTAAAGAGAACGGCATTAAAGTTATTCCTGCAACAGGTGCTAATAATATTGCTGTTGCTGAATATGTAATGGCAGGGATTTTGACTTTTACTCGTAATTGCTATCATCGTACCGATGAAGTAAAAAATGGACAATGGCCACGAGAAACAATGATTGGTAATGAAATACATGGAAAAACTCTTGGCTTAATTGGTTTTGGCGGTATTGCTAAGGATGTAGCTATAAGAGCAAGTGTTTTTCAAATGAATATTATTGCTTATGATCCTTATGTCAAAAAAGATGCTGCTGTTTGGAGTAATTATGGTGGTAATTCTGTTACTCCCGTAACATTAGAAACCTTATTAAAAACTGCAGATACTGTGAATATACATGTACCTTTAACAGATGATACTCGCCACCTTATTAATAAAAATAATATTGCGTTAATGAAAAAAGGTGCGTTTATTATTAATACCTCACGGGGCGGAATTATTGATGAGACTGCATTAGCAGAAGCTTTAATAAGTAATCATCTCGGTGGTGCTATGCTTGATGTTTTTGAGCAAGAGCCTTTACCCGCAAACTCTGCGCTTGCAAATGCTCCACATTGTATTATGACTCCACATATTGCAGGTGTTACGCAAGAATCAAATGTGCGTATTAGCGCAATAATTGCAGATCAAGTACATACAGCATTATCCCATTAATACGCTTAAAAGGAACATTATGTTATTAACAAAAAATGAGTTAGAACAAATTGCTCTCTCTTCTTTTACTAAAGCATCTATTCGTCAAGATATTGCGAAATGCATTACAGATGCTCTTGTTTTAGCAGAACTTGATGGCTTACATTCTCACGGTTTTTCTCGTATTCCATCATATATTGATCAAGCTATTTGTGGTAAAGTAAACGGTAATATTGATCCAGAAATTCGTCAGGTAGCAGATGCTGTTGTTTATGTGAATGCGAAAAATGGTTTTGCTTTTCCTAGTGTTTATAAAGGCTTAGATTTGATGAAGGATATAGCTAAAAAAAGCGGTATTGCTATGCTTGGTGTTGGGCATTCTCATCATTGTGGGGTGCTAGGGCATTATGTTGAAAAAATGGCAAGAGAGAATTATATTTGTATCGCTTTTTCTAATTCACCCTCTGCTATGGCGCCTTGGGGCGGAAGCATACCAACTTTTGGCACAAACCCTATTGCGTTTGGTTGTCCGACAGAAGAAAGAAATCCTATTGTTATTGATATGTCCTTAAGTAAAGTTGCTCGTGGTAAAATATTAGCAGCTAAACAAAAAGGAAATGTGGAAATTCCCGAAGGTTGGGCAATTGATAAAGAGGGAAAACCAACCACTAATCCTCAAGACGCTTTAGAAGGGTCAATGCTTCCTATGGCAGATGCTAAAGGTGCAGCATTAGCTTTTATGATTGAAATATTATCAGCAAGCCTCACAAGTTCGTCTTATGGTTATGAGGCTAGTTCCTTTTTTGATACTAAGGGAGATGCTCCTAATATTGGGCATTCCTTTATTGTTATTGATCCTACGGTAATGGCTCCTAATTTTTATTCACGTATTCATGATTTATTAGCGTTTATGCTGGATCAAGATGGGGTGAGATTACCAGGAGAAAGGCGCTTTGCCCTTCGAGAAGAAAATAGAAAGAAAGGCATTGAGTTTCCTGATGCCTTATACGAACAACTTAAAACAAAATATATCTAATAAAAAATACTAATGGTAAAAGAAAAAGTACAAGTAGAAATATTACTTGTACTTTTTTTGTTGCAACATAAGTATTCTGTTTTTTTTATATGTTATCCATAGAGTGACTCCATTCTTTTGTTTGTCGGACTAAAGTTATCTATTGGGCATACTCGATTTTGATGCTCTTAGTACGTCCTCTTTTTTTTATCTTGATTAATTTTATTTTTAGAGCATGCCCTTTTCTTTGAAGAAGAGCCTGTATAGTCTGGATTTACGTTCAACAAAAGTACTACATACTCCTTTACTTTCACCCCTACTAGAAATCATGCTACCAAGCTTTCAGTGTCCCAAATTTAGAACGATTCTTTGCTTGTTCTTTGCTCTTTCGACATGTCATGAGCTTGGTTCGAGCTATAGCTCACACCTTCTTTATTTCGATTGATTTCCCTTAGAATAATTGAGTGATGCCGACCCATAAGACGAGTTATTTCTCTCATGTTTTTGTTAAGAGCGGTCAATCCCTCTAGCTTTCCTCTTTCAATTATTGTAAAGTATATGTAACTCAATGAGAATACCTTTTTATAAAGTTTGTGTTGAAAATTAATGCTACATAAAGGTATGTTTTTGGACTACTTTTTTTGTTCCCCCTAGTGGTGTAATTCAGTTTACAATGAACTATATCAAGAAATATATATTTTTTAGTTGACAGTCTTGTATAAGACACATTATAAACAGATTCAAGCGCTGGGCGCTACATTCCCCCAAAGGTGGTTCCATAGCAGTTTTGAGTGTTGATATATTTTCGTAAACATAAAATGGGAGGCAAGTATGTCTATTGATTTCCTCGTACACGAAGCCAATGATAGCATTGGT
>CAMQVJ010000029.1 GCA_947038175.1 uncultured Desulfovibrio sp. | reverse complement strand
CGAATCGAAAATAATATGTTTATGCTTGATGTTCGCACACTAGAAGAAAACGAATATCCTATTCTTACAAAAATATTTCAAGATATTTTAAATGCTCAGTAAAGTATAATTTTTATTTTATTTTATTTTGTTTTATTTGTTTTTTATTGGGGACGCTGTCCCCAAACCCCTTTTTCCTTGGGGACTTTGTCCCAGACCCCTTTTTTTTCTTGGGGACTTGAAGTCCCCAAACCCCTCAATTTAATATTACATAATTTGACTAAGCTCCTTTGAAAAGATAAGGTTGATTAAGTTCATTTAACGCATCAAATTAGACTAATTTTGTTTAGAAATATAAAGGATATGAAATGGAAAATTTAGAATACAAGACCCAATCTATTTGGGAAAAAAGTAATGAAAAATCAGAGAAGACCATGAAAGATTTTGCAAAGAAATATGTGAAATTTATTTCTCAGTGCAAAACAGAGCGAGAATGTGTTGATTATGCACTTCAACGATTAGAAGCCGCCCATTTTTCAGAAAACTGGAAAAGCAATACAGTTGTGAATACCTTACACGGTAAAGCACTATTTGCAGTACGCAAAGGCAAGCGCCCTCTACACGAAGGCTTCCATCTCATCAGTGCTCACACAGACAGCCCTCGCCTTGATTTTAAACAAAATCCTCTTTTAGAAACCGTTGGCATTGGCCAAGCAAAAACCCATTATTATGGTGGCATTCGTAAATACCAGTGGTTAGCACGCCCTCTAGCTTTACATGGGGTTGCTATTAAGCAAAATGGGGAAAAAGTAAATATTTGTATTGGAGAAAACGCTAGCGATCCTGTTTTTACCATTACCGATCTTTTGCCTCACCTCGCACAAGATCAAGCAAATCAAACCATTTCTAAAGCATTTGAGGCAGAAAAACTTAATATTATTTTAGGACATTCCCCTCTCATACTAAAAAAAGAAAAAGACACCAAAAACAAGAGCAAATCTGACGAATTAAAAAACCCTATAAAATCAAATATTCTCAAAATTCTAAATAGTAAATACGGCATAAAAGAAGAAGACTTACTTTCTGCGGAAATTCAGGCAGTACCAGCTGGTGATGCTCGCTTTGTTGGACTTGATGAAGCACTTATTGGTGCCTATGGCCAAGACGACAGAATCTGTGTCTATACAGCACTAGAAGCTTTTCTTGAAGTAAAAGAACCTGAATTTACAACCTGTATCATTTTTTGGGACAAGGAAGAAATTGGCTCAGAAGGCTCAACGGGGGCAAGTTCAAGATTCTTCGAATATTGCATGCAAGACATGATTAACGCATGGGAAAAAGAAACAAGCTTTGGTAAAGTGATGTTAGCAGGACGTGCTATTTCTGCCGACGTTCATGCAGCTATCGACCCAGACTGGCAAGATTTGCACGAAAAGCTAAACTCTTCCATTATTGGACATGGTCCCACTCTTTGCAAATTCACAGGTTCACGAGGAAAATACGGCGCCAATGACGCACACCCAGAATACGTGGCGTGGTTACGAAATATTTTTGCAGAAAAAGAAATTCCTTGGCAAATGGCCTCCCTCGGCAAAGTCGATCATGGCGGCGGTGGCACGGTTGCCCTCTTTTTAGCCGTATATGGCATGCATGTTATCGACATGGGACCATCCCTACTTGGAATGCATAGCCCTTTTGAAATTGCTTCTGTGGCTGATTTATTTTATTCAAAAGAAGCCTATCGAACTTTCTTTGAAGCAAAACAACATTAAAAAAATCGGCAATATTCTTTTATAAAACCCGTGGAAATACCTCTTCCCTTCGTGTTTATAAATAATAAAAAAGGGAGAAAACAACAGTTTTCTCCCTCAAATAAATTAGCTAGCTCCGAAGGCATTTCTAAAAACGAAAGGGGTTTCCAAAGGGAATCATTTCCTTTGGTCGCCGAAGGCATTTCTAAAAAAAATTTCATACGAAGATAGTCCTTTGGTCGCCGAAGGCATTTCTAAAAAGGGGACTATATATGTCAAAAAAAGCGCTAAAAATCTATGCTGTTGACGCAGAAGAAGTCACTCTAGCACCAGCAGAAACTTATAAAAATATTTCTAGCCTTGACTCTGACAATCTGTATTGGATAAATACATTGGCAGGTTCGACAGAAAAATGGTTAGAGGAGCTTTCCCTTTTAGATTTAACGGCGGCAGAGCGGGCGATTTGTAATGATGAGCGTCCTTTTCCAAAAGTAGAGCCACTCACAAATGGAATTTATTTGCATTTACCTTCCTCAAATACATGGGAGGAAGAGTCCTATTATATTCATATACTTATCAGTAAAAATATCATTATTACATATACTCGAACTGAGAGTAATTCCCTTGAAAAAACCTGGCAAAATATCAAATTAGGCGCACGTCCCGAAGGAGAGGGGAGTATATTTTTACTTATGCTTATATTGGATGGGCTTATTGAAAACCTCGTTGCTAATCATCTCATTGCGCGCACAATGATTAATAATTACATAAAAAGTATGGCTCAGGTGCCTGAAGAAGAAGATAATGACATGGTTATGGAGTTAAAAGAAAGTCTTGACTCAATAGCTGGACAATGTGAGGAAAATCTTTTTAGCTGCACATTGCTTCGCACACTTCTCAATAGGCCTAATATTCCAAACTCCGCACACAATATTTTAAATGATATTTTAGATACGCTTACCCATGTGCAAAAAAGCATGACACGCCTTGACCAAAGACTTGAGGATCAGCTTTCACGCATTGACTCTCATCTTCGGGAGCAAACGGATAAACGTCTGAGAATACTGACGGTTATTTCTTCTATATTCATGCCACTAACCTTCATTGCAGGTGTGTACGGAATGAACTTCCATTATATGCCAGAATTAAGTATTAAATGGGCATACCCAGCTTGCCTTATTATTATGGCAACCTTGGGGATAGGTATGACTATATTTTTCGCCATAAAAGGCTGGTTCAAATAAGGAAAAAAGGAGAGGTTTTCATTCTTCAGCAGGAGTATTTCAAACTACATTTCTGAAACGAGTGGGATAATTTCTTCTCTCAAAACTTTCGCAGCAGCTATCGCAACTTCTTTTTCCATATTAGATTCTAGGGAAGTAATACGTTCTAGAACGCCATCTAAATCATTACGTAAGGTTTTTACGTCTGTTGTGAGATGATCGTTATTTGCAGCGGAAGGAGCACCAGTATCAAGAACACTGGAAAGTTGATCATTGAGCATTTTTTGTTCAGCAAAAATTTCTTCCAATTTCATCATTCGAGCTTCTAAAGAACTCACTCGCTTTTCAAGTTTTGTAATGATTACTGTTTGATCGCTTTCTTCTGATACCGCACTTGCAGGAACTTGGCTTTCTAGTGATGAAAACTGCTGTGTTAGTTTATTGATAGAAGACTGTAGCAAATCTAGGCGTAAACTTGTCTCTGTGCTAAAGCCATCCAATATATGTTCCAAGGATTCGATACGATCTTGATTTTTTGTACCCACAGCACTTGAAGTGGGGGCTTGATTTCCATTTACTTCGGCGCTTACTGCACTTTCAGTATGTGCACTGTCTTTTGCAAAGTCAGTTGGCCCATTTTCTAAAAATTCTGTAAAGTCAGCATCAAGCTCATTTGAGCCTGTAGAAGAAGAGATTTCATTTTCTTCTGAAATATCAACACTTTGTGCAAACATAGTATTGTCAATAGTTTCAACCTCTTCAGATATTTCTTCTTCGGCTAATGCTTCAGGTATGATAGGAGTTGTAGGCTCAGAATCTTCACCGAGAATAGAACTAAGATTCTCATCATAACTAAGGGCTTGTGCAAGGTTGGCATCTTTAAAATCAAGTTTTAATTCTGGCTCATCTGCTTCTGGCTCTGGAATATTAAAAATATCGGATAAATCTTCGGAAAAATCATCAGGTAAATCTGCGTCTATACTTGGAGCTAAATCGTTTGAAAGATTCTCAGGTAACGCATCAGGCAAATCGCTGGATAGTGCATTAGGTGATACGCTTGATACTTCATTAGGTGAAGCAGTGAACAAATCATCAGGCAAATCACTTAGAAAATCGTCTGTTGACTCCACGGAAAAGTCCTGTGGAGCGCTTTGAACATCCATTTCATCATTTGCAGCACTTACTTCCCCACTATTTTCTGGCACGGGATTAGCGGCGGCCACTGGTCGTTCATCTAAAATATCGGCAGCAATAGAATCCAGTTCATCTTCAAGCCCTTGGGCTTCAGATACGATATCAAGATCTTCCAAATTAAAGGTATTTACATCAGCATCGGAAGGCGCGCTTGCTTCTACAGAAATATCTTCAGGGGCATCAAAGTCCGCAGAGAAAGAGCCTTCACCTAAAATATCATTAAAACTATCATCTAAATCAGAAAAAGGATCATCGTCGACAGGGCTGTCTGTATCACTATCAAGATCTAAACTATTGATAAGTCCATCTAGTTGAGTAAGATCAAGATTATCATTCGAATCAATTGAGGCACTTGGATTTTCAGACAATTCTTCAGCAACTACTTTTTGGCTTTGCTCAAACTCTTCCATCATGCCATCTAAAACAGCATCAGAAGAAATATCTTGGGAGGAATGAGCAGCGGAAGCTTCGTTCATACCCGCAGTATTTTGTGAAGCGATATCATCTTGAGATGGTACGTGAGGTGGAACTGTGTTGTCTGTTTGACCAGTAACACCACCAACAGCATTGTTAACCGCACCAACTATGACAACATCTGTCAAGTCAATGATATCTTCATTTATTTGGCTATTGGTGTTTGTCATGCTAACCTCATTTGTTATGCAATTTATTTAAGTTACCTATCAAAAGAAAAAACAAGCCTTCCTGCGTAACAAAAGAGTCACACATGTAGGTAAAAAGCGAAACACTATGCTTTGGGAAAACCCAAAGCATAGGTATAAATCATAAAAGCACGATTAAGGATGGCAAGAAGAGCCTTTGCAACCAGTAAGCGCTTTTCTAAGTTCAGGCTTTGCTTTCGCAGTCTTAACGTGACAACCTAAACAGCTATTTTCAAGTTTTCTGTCATGGATAATGCGGTAATAGCTATTAACGCCTTTTTCTTTTGATCCCATTGCGTCATGACAACCAGCAGTTGAACATTTTGCAAAGTTTTCAGCTCCATTAACTTCATGGTGACAAACAGCACAGTCAACACTTGTATGTGTTGCGTGATCGAAATCACTAGCAACCTTATCTGTAAGAGCCATCTTACTAGGTGCTGTTGGTACTGGTGGACGTGCAGCAATCGCGGGCAATGCCAATGCTATAGCTACAAGAACTCCCATTGACAGCATAGCTATCTTCTTCATAACGACCTCCTCATTGATCGTGCTTGGAAATTTGATACATTCCAACTATTGGTTGTACCTTTGTTTACAAAACGCTTTTTAGGCATTTCATAATATGACACATAAAGCTTATTCTGAAACCTTTTGCTCGAAAAGTTCTGGCATCAAAATATCAATATCTGCTTCGGCACGTAGCATAGCTACATATTGTTGAAACATCATATTTGATTTTGCTGACTTCATTTCGCTAAGCAAAACTTGCTTTACTGCATCAAAACCTTTTTGATTAGCAGGTTCAATTTTCGCAAGACGAACAATGATAACACCATTTTCAATAACGAATGGAGTCTTCTTCCAATCCTTATCGTCACTTGCAAAAATTTCTTTAGCTAATAGCATATTTGTTGTAAGTTCTTTAATTTCCCCATTACGAGTAAATAAAGCGCTTGTTTTTATATTTTGAGGTGTTTTTTCTGAAAAAGTAAGCGTCATTTCTTTTGCTTCTTCAAAGGTTGTCACTTTGGCTTTTTCAAGAGAGAGTTCTTCTTTAATAAGATCACTCACTTCCGCTAGGGGCTGTGCTGTCGCTATTTGAGAGTCAACAACACGAACAATAGCAAGACCACCAGCAAGAGATATTGGAGTATCCCAAAGAGTTCCCTTCTCCACTGACATAAGAATTTCCACATCAGATGGGCGTAAGCCTAGTTTTTCTGCTAAAGTATGAGCATCAAGTAATTCTGTTTTTTCTGCAGCCAATTTATAAAGCTTCGCAACTTCATCAAGAGACTTGTTATTCGCAAGCTCAAGCAAAGACGCATCCACTATATCTTGCAAAGATGTATTCACTTTTTCTAAAGCCAAGGCATTGCGAAGCTCTGCTTTAACTTCATCAAAAGTACGAATCTTTGCATCTTTCTTATCTTCAACTAAAATAAGGTGATAGCCAAAATTTGTACGGACAGGCTGAGAGAGCTCGCCTGTAGCAAGAGAAAAAGCAGCATCGGCAAAAGCGGGTACCATTTGGTTTTTAGCAAACCAACCAAGGTCGCCACCCTCTTCTTTTGTTCCATCTTGACCAAATTCTTTAGCTAAGTCTGCAAATTTTTCACCCGCACGAATACGAGCTTCAATTGCTTGAATGCTTGTTAAAACAGCCTTCGCTTCTTCTTCAGACGCGCTCTGTTCTACTTTGAAAAGAATATGGCTCGCTTTTACCTGTTCAGGAACAGCGAATTGAGTTTGACGTGCTGAATACGCACCTTCTAAGTCTGCATCAGTAACACTAGAAGGATCTGCCAATTTATCAGGATTAAAATTGATATATTCTAACTGAATACGAGCAGGCAAAGCATAAAGCGCCTTGCTTTTGTTATATGCGTCTTCAATTTCTTCATCAGTCACCACTTGCGCAGCAGTATCATAAGGGAAAAGTACATACTCCATAGAGCGTTTTTCCATTACAAAATTATATTGATCCCGAGCACTTGCATCACTTATATATAGGCCTGAGGTCAATAGTTTCGTAAAATCTTCAGGGAGTAAATCTTGACGCAACGCTCTTTCAAACTCAGCAGCACTTTGTCCACTTTGCTTAAGCATTTCTTCATAAATTGTTTTATCAAATTCACCCTTATCATTTTTAAAATAAGGAAGAGAAACAATTGCATTACGCAAAGCAAACGTACTCACATCGATACCTGTTTCCTCAGATGCGTCTTCCAATAACTTAGTAAAAATAAGTTGTTGCAATACATTTGCTTCTAGTTGAAAACTTGCAAGTTGTTCTTCTGTAACACCAGGTATCACACGTTGAATTTCTTGCGCCATACGCGAGTAGGAGCGTTGAAATTCTCTCATGGTGATTTTAGAACCATTAACAGACGCCACAGTATTTGTCGGCGCTTGAACGGAACCAATACCCCAAAAAACAAAAACAATAATTATAAGACCAAAAGCCAATTTCACGCCCCATGATTGGGCGGCATTGGAACGCATGCCATCAAGTAGCATAGGATACTCCTAAGTTATTTATATTTTTTTGCCACGGTTACGCACATCATTGAGTAAACCACCAGCAATAATTAAACGTAATTCTTGTGGTGAAAGATCATGAGTAAGACCTATTTCACCAAGCCCATCAACCGTAATAGTAATATTCTTACTATTTTCCAACTCATAAGGATTAAAAGAAATTTTTGCCGACAAACTTAAAGCTTCGTAATCTGAACTCTTTTCAATAATAAGAGGCAAAACACCAAAATTTATAAGGTTGGCACGATGAATCCGCGCAAAAGACAATGCTAAAACAGCACGAATCCCTAAATGACGTGGAGCAAGCGCCGCATGTTCACGGCTTGAACCTTGTCCATAATTTTTACCAGCGATGATAATACCATGCTCGTTATTGTCACGTACCTTCTTAGCTCGGCTAACAAAATCTTCATCAAGTCGAGAAAATACATATTCGGAAATGGCAGGCACGTTTGAACGAAGCGAAGTTATTTCTGCTCCTGCGGGCATAATGTGATCTGTTGTGATGCCATCCCCCACTTTAAGAACAACTTCTCCCAATATCTCTCTTGGTAAAGGAGAAAATGTTTCAAGAGCCACAATATTCGGGCCTCGCAAAACTTCCTCATTTTTACGCAACATAGCATCATCTTGTGGAAAAATAAAATGATGACGAATAGACGGGATATAAGCTGGAAAATCAGGCTTATCAGGCATTTGCCCCCATTTTTTTGGGTCAGTAAATTTTCCTGCTAAAGCACATTGAGCGGCCGTAGCAGGGCTCACTAGATAAACACCAGCATCTTTAGTTCCGCTTCTTCCCTCGAAATTTCTATTAAAGGTACGTACAGACACACCAGCAGAGGCAGGAGATGAACCCATACCAATACAAGGGCCGCAAGAGCACTCTAAAAGTCGAACACCACTATCTAAAAGAGCACTCATAGAGCCATCTTCCATAAGCATAGTAAGCACTTGACGAGAACCAGGCGATACACAGACATCAGTCGTATGTGCAACATGTTTTTTACGCATAATATCTGCAACAGAACGCAAATCAGCATAGGAAGAATTTGTACACGACCCCATTGCCACTTGGTCAACCGCTAAACCATCGAGTTCAGAAACAGGCACAACGCAATCAGGCATATGTGGTTTTGCTACAAGTGGCACAATATCGGAAATATTAATTTCAACTAAATCATCGTATTTGGCGCCCGTATCAGCGCTAAGATAAAGCCAATCGTTCTCACGTCCCATGCTTCTTAAAAACTGCTGTGTTTTTTCATCGGAAGGAAAAACAGAGGCCGTTGCGCCAAGTTCTGCTCCCATATTTGCAATGGTGGCTCTTTCTGGCACACTCAGGCTAGAAATCCCCTCGCCTGTATATTCAAACACTTTACCCACACCACCTTGAACTCCAAGACGGCGTAATAATTCTAAAATAATATCTTTTGCTTGAGCGAATCCACGCAGTTGCCCTGTTAAACGAACTTCAACAATAAGAGGCATAGGGATAGTATAAGGTTCACCTGCCATACCAAGAGCAACCGATAAACCACCAGCCCCCATGGATAAACAGCCAATACCGCCAGCAGTAGGGGTATGACTATCGGAGCCAATAAGCACAGTTCCTGGTTTTGCAAAATTCTCTAAGTGTAATTGGTGGCAAATACCTGTCCCCGGAGGAGAAAACACAGCGCCAAATTTGGCAGCGCTCGAACGCAAAAACCTGTGATCGTCTGCATTTCTAAAACCCATTTGTAAGGTATTGTGGTCAACATAAGAAACGGAAAGATCTGTTTTCACGCTGTCAAGACCCAATGCTTCAAACTGGAGCCATGCCATTGTGCCCGTAGCGTCCTGAGTAAGTGTTTGGTCAACACGCAAGGCTATTTCTGTACCAGCTTGCATTTCACCATTAACTAGATGAGCTTTCAGTATTTTTTGAGTAATATTCACAATAATCCTTATTATGCGTGCATATTCAACGCCTAACTATTATATAACTTGTACAAATCTTAATATCGAACTTCGATTATTACAAAAACAACATTTAGATTTTTACAAAACCCCAAACATAATTTTAATATTCAACAAAAATCCTCAACCCTTGCATGCTAACATAGCCCTGCAAAACATACTATTCCACGTCAAGCCCTAAACCTCTATACTCATTTAGTTTATTTCTAAGTGTTCTCACTGAAATACCTAAAAGATCTGCTGCTTGCGTTCTATTACCTGACGTAACCGCTAAACCTTTCTTTATCATAAGGCGCTCCACTTCATGTAAAGGCATAAGCGCACCTAAAAATTCATCACCAGCGCGTTCATTTTGTGAAGAAACAGGCGCTTGTGTGTCAAGCACAGTTCCAGCAGGTGCCTTCTGGACATCCACGCTATCCACTTGATTTCCTGTAGCATCCATTTCGCCATCAGCACCTAATAGAGCAGCATTGTTCAAGCTATTGTCAGATGTAAGAGAAGAAGTATCCGTCCCATCTATGGCATCAGAAGGAGAAGAAAGTTCACTCATGTTAGCATCATGGTCATCAAAATCATCTTCACCAAAAAGCGGCCAATTATCACCATCAAGAAGAAAGTGAGCAGGTAAAATATCCTGTCCAGCAGCTAATAAAACAGCTCTTTCCATAAGGTTTTGTAGCTCTCGAACATTGCCTGGCCAATCATACACCAAAAGCCACTCTGTAGCCTCTTGGGAGAATTTTGATCGAGGCAGCTTATATTCGTTTGTATACCTATCAATAAAAAAGTTTGCTAATTCAATAATATCATCACCACGCTCACGCAAAGACGGCAAGCGCAAAGGAATAACATTTAAACGAAAATATAAATCTTGACGAAATTTGCCTTCTCCAACCCACTCTTCAAGATTACGGTTTGTTGTTGCGATAACACGTACATTAACTTTTATCGTTTCCGTTCCGCCAACCCTATCTATTTCGCCTTCCTGTAAAGCACGCAAAAGCTTCGCTTGTAGAGCAATGGCCATTTCTGAAATTTCATCCAGAAGTAAAGTACCACCACTCGCCAACTCAAATTTTCCTATTTTCTTACCAATAGCTCCCGTAAAACTGCCCTTTTCATGCCCGAAAAGTTCACTTTCAAGAAGATGCTCAGGCAGGGTGGCACAGTTGATTGCTATAAAAGGAGCAGAAGCTCTATCGCTCCAACCGTGTAAATTTTTGGAAAACATTTCCTTGCCAGTGCCCGACTCACCATTAATAAGCACCGTCGCCTTTGATGGAGCAACTTGCTTTGCAAGCGCAAGCGCACGGCGCAAAGCAGGGCTTGTTCCTACAATTTTAGGAACAACTGTTTTTACTGCGGATTCACTTTTGACAGAGGAAGTTTTTTTATTCGATAATGCAATCAATTTTTCTACAGAAAGAGGCCCCGTCCAATAATCATAAGCACCCATTTCCATGAAACGTCTCGCTTCATCAGGCGTCCCTTCTTCTACTAAAATGATTATCTGAGGGTAATCAGCTTGAGTTTGAGCTTCAGCAAAAAGGTCTTCTACTCGATAACCAGGCAAACTTGGGCGAGAAATAATATATTGAGGCGCAGAAGAGCGCACAAAAAGAGACGCTCCCTTTACATTTTCAGCAAGAGAAGCTTCAATCTCTGCACCGCGTAATTGTGGGAAAATCCGAGTAACTGCAGAAGCCTGAGTAAGAAATAATATGCGTTTTGAGCTCATGTGAATTTTTATAGCGTAAATTGATAAATTACGCAAGAAAATCTAATATAAGACAGCTATATAATTGCTTCTAAAAGAACTCATTCATCAAAAAAAAACATAGTATCCCAGTAAAAACAATAAAAATCATATTATAATAGAATGTTACTTATCCAGTACTTTTATTCTCTCCTAAAAAAATCAAATGAAAAAATATTTCTTTTAAGGGAACTTATAGGGGAAAAGATGGCTTCTTGTGCGTACTAGCAGGAAAAGGGAAGTCCCCCATCTAGCTTGACACATCTACAAATCTATTTTAAAACAAAAAATCATAAAAAAAGGTCTACCATGCAACATATCTCTTTTGATTATACACGAAAGGCACGAATAGGACTTCCCGAAGCCGTTTTTTGCCAAGGCAAAGATCCAAGCATAGTGCAAAAACTCCTCAGTGAATTTAGCAAGAAAAACGATGCAAGCATTCTTTTTACTCGTCTTGAAGAAAAAATATTTCGCTCTTTCCCTGATGAAACACAAGAAGGCGTAAATTACCACCCACTGTCACGGACCGCATTTTCTCGCCCTCTTCCAAATCACGCCTCTCAAAAAAAAGTGGCTATCCTCTCCGCAGGAAGCGCAGACGCCTCCGTCGTGTGGGAAGCCGCAAGAACCTTAGAGTATCTAGGCATTCAACACGAAATTTTTGAAGATTGTGGTGTTGCAGGGCTATGGCGTATTTTAGACAAATTAGAAGAAATACAAAAATGCCACATAATTATTGCCATTGCAGGACTTGATGCTGCACTTGTCTCTGTGCTGGGTGGCTTAGTGGATAAACCTATTTTTGCCGTTCCCACCTCGGTAGGATATGGTATGGCAAAAAACGGGGAAAGCGCCCTCTCTTCCATGCTTGTTTCCTGCGCTCAAGGTGTTGCAGTGATGAATATTGATAATGGTTATGGGGCAGCCTGCGCCGCAGCACGGGTATTAAATATGATAGAAAACGCCTAAAAAGACAAAAGAAATTATCGACGCTATAAGAGACTCTAAAAATAAACTAACAGCTAAATCGGACACATATGAACACTCATAAAGATTCCTGTAATCATTCTCACTGCGAAAAGCATTCTCATGGGCATTCTCACGGCGAAAAGCATTCTCACGGCGAAAAACATTCCTGTGATGCCACACACAGCCACGGACATTCTCACGGGCATGAATATTCCCACGATGAAAAACATTCTCACTCCCACGAACATTCCCATCCGTGTCACAAAAAAACACGAAAAGGCAGCATTCTAACCGTTCGTGCCTTATCTGGTCTTTCTGGTGATATTATTCTGTGTGGCCTAGCCTGTATGAATAAAACAAGCTGCACAGAACTGTACGAACTCATCGCAGCACTCAAAATTCCAGCACTCACACAATGCGTTCAAATTGAAGAAAAAAGCGTCAATGAAATCAGCGGACTTCACGCAAAAGTGACACTCCCACACGAACACGCTCACCGCAGTCTCGCCGATATTTTAGAAATTATTGACGCAAGCAAATTAACAGAAAATGCAAAGCAACTATCAAAACAAACCTTCAATATTCTTGCAAAAGCCGAAGCAAAAGTTCACGGAAAAGAAGAAAGTAATGTGCAATTTCACGAAGTTGGAGCGCTTGATAGCATTCTCGATATCTGTATAGCCTGCGCACTCTTCGACAAACTAGCGCCACAGCACTTTATATGCAGCCCCCTACCCCTAGCTGATGGTTCTGTTTTTTGTGCCCATGGGCACATTCCCACGCCAGCGCCCGCAGTACTTGAACTCTTAGAAAATATCCCCGTATGCTCCTTCGCTGGCAAAGGCGAAACCATTACCCCAACCGCAATCGCACTACTCAAATCCCTCAACGCCGAATTTGACGCGTGGCCATCCATGACTATTCAACGCAAAAATATCGTCTACGGAACAAAAACATTCCCAAATGTCGCCAATGGCGCAATATGGGCATGGGGTCAGTCTCATAATATATAATAAAGAGTGAGGGAGTCTTTGCCTCCCTCACCCTCCAGCAAAGGGCATGATGCCCTTTGCGTAATTATTCGTCACACTTGTAAATGCAAATAAAAGGGAGGCTTTGCCTCCCTAACCCTCCAGCAAAGGGCATGATGCCCTTTGCAATCCCCGTATAATTCATTCTCTGCTCTAATAATTATTAATACCCTTTGTAATCTCTTTGCGTAAATACTCGGTAACTTGTAAACGCAAACGACGGTGGCACCCGTAGGGTGGCTGGAAACCTCATATTTTAGTGTTTCTTGTAAACTTTGTTTACAAGAAACACTAAATGTGGGGGGTTGGGGGAGTTCAACTCCCCCAAAAAAAATAAAAAGGGAGTTCAACTCCCCAAAAAAAACAAAAAGGGAGTTCAACTCCCCAAAAAAAACAAATCAGAATAACGTGTTATATATCTTATTGAGTAAGAAATACTTTTAAATTTTCGACAGTATCAATAATGTGGTCAGCATTCGCATCTTTAAATTCTTTTTCTGAGCCAAAGCCGTATAAAATACCAACAGAGCATAAATTTTGGCTTTTAGCGCCAATAATATCATGTTTACGATCCCCCACCATAACGACACTTGGCGAAACAATGGTTTTTGTTTCTTCTAGGGCGTATTTGATAACTTCCCCTTTAATTGTTCTTGTGCCATCAAATTCTGATCCAGAAATAAAGTCAAAATATTCTGTTATATTATAATGTTCAAGTATCATTCTCGCAAACACTCTTACCTTTGACGTGGCAAGAAAAACTTGTTTATCATGCTCTTTTAATGTCTTTAAAAGCGCTGGAATACCTTCAAAGATTTCACATTCAAAGATACCTTTCTCTCTATAGTACTCACGAAATTTTTCGATTGCAATGGGCATATCTGCTTTACTGATTCCGTACTCAGAGAAGGAAACATCAAGAGGCGGGCCTATAAAGGGGCATAAGGATTCTAAAGAGGAATAGGGAATAGCAAAATGATCCAGCGCACACGCAACAGAGCGAGTTATACCTTCTTGCGGGTTGGTGATGGTGCCGTCTAAATCGAGTAATACATGAGAAAATCGAGACATTATTTCGTCCTTTATTATTATGGTATGTAAAACGTTTAAAACATAATAACTAATAATTTTAGATACAGCAAGACCCTAAAAAGAAGCATTTAAATCAAAAAAAATAACTTGCCTTTTCCACCACAAGCAGTATTTAAAAACAATAGATATTATAATAAGTATAGAAATATATAATTATTAATAACATAAAAACTAAACAAAAAAGACTATATGCATTGTAAGTATTTGTTTTTATATGAAAAGGCTTAAACGTGAAAAAAATTATATTATATGTTGTCTGCTTCTCATTACTTTTTTTAGGAGCTTGCACACCTATATCCCCAGAGAGCAGGCTTCCGCTTGTCACATTAAGTATAGGTAGCTCATCAAGTCCACATAACAATTTACATCAAGAAGCGATTACCTTACTACGAGCTGACCCTCGCTTTATCCGCTGGCTTGAAAAAGAATCTCTTTACCGCCATGCCCCTGATCTTATTCGTATTGTCACAGGCACATCTTTAGGTTGGCGAGCGCCTTCAAGCACACCTGAAAAATCAAATATTTTAGCAAGTTCCCCTGCTTGGTTCTACGCAAACCCATGGGAAATAGCAAAAAATGATAACAACACTCACTTTGGTAGCTTCCTTGATTCTAAAAGTCCAGACTTACTAAAAAATGCTGGCATTAGTGCTCTCTATTTTTCCCCAGGTGCAGGGTATAGCTTAGATTCTCAGCTAAATAATACCGCAAAGCCGCATAAAACTACGTTACAAGATACTAGAGAGACAAAAGCCTCCGAAGATACAGGAGCAATCGAACAAGCCATTATTTCTTATAAAATAGCAGAAGGTGTTGGTACTCTTGAAGAATACAGAAGGCTAGAAAGAAACCCTATGATAATGGGTGGAGATATTTTAGAACCTGCCCTTGGAGTTGGCCCTGACTTTCTTTTGGCCTTGCGTGCAGTACGGGAGTACCCAGGGCTTTTTATGATGACAGAACTACCACGGGATTTATGGGAGCATTTCCCATCACCAGTGAGCAATAATGAAAGTCCTCGCACAAATTTTTCCCCGCAAACTATAAGCGCAACTCAAAAAGAATTACTTGTGAATCAAGGACTTATCCCTGCGCTTTTTGCCCGAGACCTGCTATCCCATTCACAGAAGCAAGGCTTTGCAATTTCAAACCCTATACGAGGCGTTGATAGCGCAACTCGCAGATGGATTTATCGTTATTCAGGTAGCCCTTATAGGCCGCTTCTCAATATGTCCGATCCAAACTTAGGGGCGCATAAACTTTTCACTGCGAGTATCATTCAACAAATTGGCATTTTGCATCAACCCCTTATAGGTATCAGCATTGCCGATTTATGGGGACAAGAAAGTTATAAATTACCTGAATTGCCAACGGGAGCAAATAAGGATTTCACATCGCCAGAGTTTGCAGAGCCTGCTCTTTTTGCACTCAAATTATGGAATAAATCGATTCATAATTATGGTTCATGGTCACTTGTGCGTGATGCGTTCCCCATGGAATACATACCTCTTTTGTTAAAAGAACGATCAGACTTTGTTGCGGATACAGTTTTCATGCCAGCCCTTGAAGCCTCCCTTATAACTGGCAAGGCGACGGCATTAAAAACGGCAACAAAAGAAGCCATGGCGCTCAATATAACTTTCTCGTCTTTGTGGCATGGTTCAGCAGACACCTATCAAAAAAGGTTTTTAGATACTTTTTTCACTATGCCAAGCTCCATGAGCCTTGCAAGTTCCATTGCAAATATAAGCGAGCAAGAAGCTAAAATTATTCAAAAAGCTTTAGAATTAACTTCTGCTTTACATAGCGACAAAGAACTTTTCACAAAATATACAAATGCAAAGAAAATACAGTTTGCGTCTCTTGCCTTCCCTGCCCTTTTGCCCGGCATGAATTTCATAAGCGGGCATGATATCCGTGGAAGCATCCCCTTTGGAATATTAGACAAAACAAATATATCAAATACGAAAGAAATGGATTCTCAAGCAGACGCTACAGAGAAAACGAATAAAGACAGCACAAGAACATTCACAGGGCAAAAAAAACCAGCAGATTTACCCAGTTTTTCTTTAACCGCAAACAAGCAAAAGAATACGATAAGTAGCTCGCTTGAATCTGGTATTATGTTAAACCCATCTTTAAATCTTCAGCAAACAGATGCAAATAGCCTCATGTCACAACTTAAACCCATATACGCATACAGGCAAAAACATAGAATAGGCGAATCAAGTGTTGTCGCTCTTTTAGAAAGCCCTGAGGAAGTTTTTGGATTACTTCTACAAAGCCCAACTAACCAGTATTATATAAGTATAATAAATACTTCAGATAAAGAAATAAGAGCTAACATCAAAATCCCTTTTTCAAAAAAGAATTTCACAGAAGCAAAAGACAGTATAAAACCCCTAACCAAACACCCAGCACGTAACCGCTTTACCCTAGAATTGAAAGCGTGGGAAGTCAGGTGTTTTGCATTGAGATAAATACATCCCATGGTTTAAGTCTAAGGGCACTGTGCCTTCTATAGTCCTTTTTTTAAAAAAAAGACAAGGTAGAAAACATATGTACAGCAGCATAAATTACAATCTAATTAGAAAATAAAACGAATTTTTCAGGTGAATTTTCATGGAATTAATATATTTTGGACTTATTTGGTTTCTCGCTGGCTTTATTAATGGACTCAGTGGAATGGGCTTGGCTCTTGTTGCCGTTCCCCTTCTTAGTCTTTTTATGGATATACAGATTGTTATACCTCTTGCTTGTTTACTCGTCCCCCTTGCATCTATGATGATGACATGGAGCTTTAGAAAGCATTGTGATGTAAAATCCTGTATTCCTTTTATTATAAGCTCTATCCCTGGAGCTATTTTGGGCACGTTACTTCTTTCATACGTTCCCACACTTTATTTACAAATTGCCATGTCTTTGTTTCTTATTTTCTATGTCCTTTGGTCTTTAGGATACAAGAAAAGCAACGAAGAACCACAAGAAAATAAAGCTATTGCACTTATATGCGGATTTTTCTCAGGGCTTTCGGGCTCATCTATATCCTTCGCAGGCCCCCCCGTTGTCATATATGCCATATATGCCCGATGGAATGCGAAAAAAGTCTTAGCAACCCTTGGATTTACTTTATTTTTTATTTCACTCATTGCCGTCTTCACTCAAGCAGCAGCAGGCTTATATACAAAAGAATTAATACCGTATATACTCATAGCCATTCCAACGGCAGCCGTTGGAATACTCATTGCATTACCCGTTGTCAAATATATAAGCCAAGAAAACTTTCGCCGATTACTCCTTGTTATTATTGGAATTTCAGGAATCATCGCAGGACTCAAAGCCCTTGACCAACTCGGTATATTTTAGAAAACAAAGAGGCATTATTTCTTCTCAAATAAAACCGATTTCACTGTGCAAAAAGTATATATCTTCTTTATCTTGACCAAAGCTGGAATATGAGAGAAAAGAATACTATATTAGAAATAAAAGTCGAGAATAGAAAGTAGTATTCACATATATAAAAACAATCTCAGACTCTAAAATAAGGGACTCATATGGAAGCGTTACAAAGAGCTATTGATGCCCTCTCTGAAAAAGGTTATTGTTGTAGCCAAATCCTTGCCCTCCTTATTCTTGGCGCTCAAGGAAAAGAGAACGAAGACCTCGTTCGAGCTTTAGCAGGGCTTTGCCATGGCATTGGTCAAAGTGGAAGCACTTGCGGAATATTAACAGGAGGTTGCTGTGTTCTGTCGTATTTAGTGGGCCCAAATACAGAGAACGACACAGGAATGGCCGAAGCTAAAATAATTTTAGAAGAATATGTGGACTGGTTTAATGATACCTGTTCAAAAAAATGGGGTTCCAGTTTATGCTCCGAAATTATTGGAGACGAAAACCCTGAAGGCCCAAATAAAAAAGCGTGCCGAGAGCTTTTAACGTCAGCATGGGTGCGTTTGCTTGGTATTCTTACTATGCACCAAATCGCCTACGCATCACCAAATGACTCAAAAATAAAAAGTGCAGTCACGCCTAAGCCATAGCATAAAAAAATATAGGTGGGGGCATGCCTACCCCAAGGGCGGCATAGTCGTTTACGTTTACGATGCACGAGTAAATACGTAAATAGAGAGTTCAGATGGGGAGTTTAACTCCCCAAAAAAAAGAAAACTGAGTATCTCTTATTTAATTATCATCGAGTTTGAGTATTTGACGTACTACGGCGATACCATTCTCACCTTGGTTATGTTTATAACTAAGCGCAAGATGACGTAAGGGAGCATGGTGGCATTTACGCACAATGGAAGCAGCCATTTTCTCAAGCGCTTTTCGCACTTCTTCCCCTGCAATTCCTAATTTTTCTAGACGCTTAAGAGTTGTTTGCAACTCTTCTTGAGCAATAGAATTACCCTTTTCTTCGATATCTAAAATAGTCGGTTTAAGGGATAAAGAGCCGTGCCATAGTTCAAAATTATGGCTTTCTTCCTCTACAATCGCTGCGGCTTTTAAGGCTTCATCTTTACGTTGTGCAAGATTTTCTTCCACAACTTCTTTAAGGTCGTCGATATCGTAAACATAAACGCCATCAAGGTTATTCACTGCGGGGTCAATATCTCGAGGCATAGCTATATCTATAAAGAACATAGGACGATTTTTTCGTTGCTTCATGACATCGCGCATCGTATCCGCATAGATAATGGGCTCAACTGACCCCGTCGAACTTATGACAATATCTGTACTCAAAAGGCAATCTTTTAAGGATTCAAAGGCAAGAGCTTCTCCGCCAATACGATTTGCAAGTTCTTCCGCACGAGAAAAGGTTCGGTTAACAATGCAAAGTCTTGATATCCCGTTATTCATAAGATGCATCGCCGCAAGTTCTGCCATTTCTCCAGCACCAAGTAAGAGGGCTTCATGCTCGCTCATATCGTCAAATATGCGTTTAGCAAGTTCAACGGCAGCATAGCTTATGGAAACAGCGCTTGAAGCAACACCTGTTTCACTGCGTACACGTTTCGCCACGGAAAAAGACTTATGTAAAAGCTTGTTCACCATAATGCCAGCATGATTAGCCTCAACGGATAATCGATAAGCAGATTTGAGCTGGCCTAATATTTGCGGTTCACCAAGCACGAGCGAATCTAAACTTGAAGCCACACGGAAAAGATGCATAATGGCTTCCTTTCCTTCATAGCAATAAACATAGGGCTTCAATTCTTCAAAGCTTGCCCCCCTAGCATCGCACCATGCCTGTATCAAATCTTCACAGGGGCCATCATAAATCGCCACAATTTCCACCCTATTACAGGTCGAAAGAATAAGCGCTTCGTCTAAAAGAACTTGCGGCTTTTGTGTGGCTTTAGTCTCTGAGCAAGTGCCTGAAGAAGTTTCGGGGTTACTGTTGCAGAAGCTTTCTGGAATGCTTTTGGGGCTAGTTCCAAAGCTAGTTTCCGAGCTAGTTTCTGAGTTACTTTCTGGGCTGTCTGCTTTGTAGTTCGGATGTTTTTTCCGTAAAAAAGGCCACATAATAGGCGACGTGAATTCAGTGAGAGCAAATTTTTCTCGCACTTCAACGGCGGCAGTTCGGTGATTCAAACCAATAAGATGTATCTTTGTCATGATAAAGGCTCTAAAAATTATGGTGAGTAGGAAGGAGTGTGTTCACAACAATAATAGAAAAAAGCGAAGCAAGAAAGATGAGAATCGCAAGTATTGCTGGTTTACGACCATTTGCGCCATACCCTTGTCGGCGATGGAATAAATACGCGTATAAGAACAGAATCATAATCGAAAAAATTTCTTTTGGATCAGCACTAAAAAAAGTACCCCAAGAAATATACGCCCAAGAAAAACCACTCAAAACCCCAAGTAAATATAAAGGAAAACCTACCGCAGTTGCCATTCCATTTATTTTATCAAGAGCGAGTAGTGACGGTAAATCTTTTGGTAAAGTAGAGAGTTTCATTTTTCTTTTTAGGACTCTTTCTTGCCATAAAAAGATTCCGCCAGCCCCAGAGGCAAGCGCCATAAGCCCTATCCCCATGAAAACCAAACCTAAATGCACCCAAAAAATAGGTCCATTCAAAGTAGCGTTTAGAGTCGCCTCTCCATTTGAAAAAATAAAGCCTGCAAATAAAATCACAAAAGATAAGGGTGCAAGGCTAAGAAAAAATAAATCCTGCTTTAGCCAAAAATATCCAGCAAATCCAAGAGCTAAAAGCGACCAAACTAATGGTATAAGATACCAAGACCGCATGCCACGCATGGCAGTATCATCAAAAAGAGTATGCACTAAAAGAAGACTTATAAGAATAAAAACAATCCCCATAAGCAGTACAGCAAATTTTTTAATTTTTATATTACGCCCCAATAAACCTGCAAAAATCGCAACAGTAGCAATCGCACATATAAAGAGAGCCGAGCCAGATAAAAATACGCTCATATAAACTCCTTGGAATTAATCAGAAATCCGTCTCAGAAACCTGTCTCAAAATCCGTATTAGAAATCCGTCCATGATATTTTTTTACAAACAGCTAAAGGCAGTGTCGCCCTCATTAGGTTTTCTAACTCTGCCCTTTTTCCTTCGGCAAGTAAAGTAAGTATATGTCCCCTTAGGGGATTTTTCACTAAATCTCTAAAAATTTGTGTTCTATCTATCTCACTCAATTCTTTTTGCATAAGCAAACTTCGTATATGCTCCATAAACTTCAAAAAAGGCGCATATCCATGGTCAAGCCATACTCGCAAATCCTCTTTCAAGGCTTTCGCCAAAGCAGGACTTGCTCCCGATGTGGACAACGCAAGAATCAAACTATCGCAATCAAGATGTGATGGCACAATACAATCACCTCTTTTCACATCTTCTATCACATTACAAAATATGTTCTTTTCACGACAAAGCTCCGCCAAAAACCCATTCAAATCTGAATTTGACGTTGCCGCAAAAGCAAGGCGAATACCCGAAATATCTTCTTTAGAAAAAGAGCGTTGCGCATACGAAACAGCAGGTGTTTCGCCATGCTCTTCAAAATACAGACGATCAAAATCCTTTTCATCAAGATTCTCATCTATGACAAGCACATTTCCAGCCCCAGCTTTTTGTAAAGTGGCTATTTTTCTACGCCCAACACTACCAGCACCAAGCACAAGGCATTTAACCTGAGAAATATCTAAAAATAAAGGATAATATTGCATAGCCACTTTTACACTTTTTTCTTCCCTTGTGCAAGAAGACAATGAATAGAATTTCTTAAATTATTCTCTATGTAGAACTAAAAAAATACAGTGACAATATCGCTATAAAAAGAACAATAGAACGAGCCTTGCACATACGCCAACTTCGAATAACAGTATATCTACACAAGAAAGCCACACTTAATCTTCATTTATATTTCCTTTACAAGCCTCCTATAGCATAGTATTCTTTCTATCTATTTTATAAATTTCACCACACGGTTGAAATGCAAAGGAGATTCTCATGGCTTATGATATTCGTTTAGTAAAAATTATTACTGGTGAGCTTATTATCGGTAAGTATAACGCAGAAGAAAAAAACATCAATGATGTTGCTATTGTGCAAACAGTTCCTAACCAACAAGGTGGCATGCAACTTATGCTTCTTCCTTACGGTTATCCTTTTGAGCAAAAATTTTGTGGCAGCATCGCTGAAGAACACTTTCTTTATACCTACTCAAGAAAGCCACAGGAAATGATTGACAAATATCTTGAAACTGTGAGCAACCTTACTTTGACATCTGAAGGATTAGACCCTAATCCAAGCGGAATTATTCTTTAATCCATAAGATTTCAGGGATTTTCGTCTCTATCAGCACTAGCTTTCACCTACTCTTTGGGTATAAGCATTGAAACACCGTAAAAGCACTTTCGTTTTTATGGTGCTGGCTAGATATTGCATAAATTCCTCTTGTGTCGTCACGGCTGAAATATCATCTTTCATGTGCTGACGCATTGATTCAAATTGATTCAATCTGAGGGGAAAAGGTTTTTAATCTTTTCCCCATTCTCTTCTGTCCATTTTTTTTATAAAGGTATCCACATGCGTGAAGTTCTGGCTCTATTACCAAAGCCAAGTCGTTATCTAGGCATTGAAGAAGGTTCTGTAATTCTTGACAAAACACAAATAGATTTACACTGTGCCCTTGCGTTTCCTGATATGTATGAAGTGGGCATGTCTTATCTTGGACAAAAAATTATTTACAGCCTGCTCAATGAAATGCCAAGGGTTGCGGCGGAAAGAGTTTTCACTCCATGTCGTGATGCTGCGAAAATTCTCAAGGAATATGACGTGCCTCTTGCCACTATGGAAAGCGATACTCCCCTTGCAGAAACCCATTTTCTCGGCTTTAGTATTACCACTGAACTCGCCTTTACAAACGTGCTTTATATGCTTGAGCTTGCAAAAATTCCTTTGTGGCAAAAAGATCGTGGCGATGATTTATTTGCGTATCCTATCGTTATGGCTGGCGGCGGTTGCACCTTGTGCGCTGAACCCATTGCGCCTTTTATGGATATTATGGCATTAGGGGAAGGCGAAGTTATGATGCCCCCTCTCATAGAACTTCTCATGCAAGCTCGTTCTGAAAAATGGACACGCACAAAATTCCTTGAAGAAGCACGCCATATCCCTGGAATTTACGTACCTTCCCTTTTTGAAATGAAAGAAGATGGCACACTCACACCAAAATTTGCCGATTATACCAAAGTTTTGCGCCGTGCTGTGCCTGACCTTAAAGACGCCCATTACCCCACCAAGCAAGTTGTGCCTTTTGGGGCTGTACATAATAGACTATCTCTTGAAATTGCAAGAGGTTGCACAAGAGGCTGTCGTTTTTGTCAAGCTGGTATGACTCTGCGCCCATCTCGAGAACGCAACGTGGAAGAATTACACAGTATTCTTGGTGAATGTTTGCAAAACACAGGCTTTGACGATATATCATTCCTCTCCCTTTCCTGTGGGGATTTCTCTGTTCTCAAAAGTTTATTTTTAGATACCGCTAAAAATTGTATGAAAGATCAAGTATCTATCTCATTACCTTCCCTTAGAGTTGGTTCTGTGGATGGTGATATTATGCAAGCAATGGCAGGCATTCGCAGAACAGGCGCAACCCTTGCTCCTGAAGCAGGAAGCCAGCGATTACGTGATGTTATAAATAAAGGCGTCACAGAAGAAGCCCTTATACACCACATAAGACAACTTGTCGGCTATGGCTGGCAACAAGTAAAACTTTACTTCATGATTGGTTTGCCTACAGAAACCGATGAAGACTTAGACGCTATAGTAGAACTCTGTAAAAAAGTTCGTGATTGTTGCCGTGTGCCTAATGAGAAAGGCTATATGGAAGGGCCACGCATAACCGTCACAGCGGCAATTTCTCCTTTTGTGCCAAAAACCCACACTCCTTTTCAATGGGAAGCGCAAATATCAAAAGAAGAAATGCATAGACGCATCTTCCATATACGTGACCAACTAAAACAAAATAAAGCCCTTACTATGCGTTGGCATGAGCCAGCTATGAGCCATTTAGAAGGTATCATTTCACGAGGTGATAGACGCCTTGCACCACTTATACTTAAAGCCTATGAAAACGGTGGAATTTTTTCCACTTGGGTAGACGGCTTTAGCCTTGATCCTTGGCTTGAAGCAGCGCAAGAATGTAATATTAATATTGAAGACTGGACAGGCGCACGTGAACTCACAGCACAATTACCGTGGGATCACCTTGAAGCTGGGCTTTCAAAGGAATTCTTGCTCACAGAAAGAGAACGCTCTCTCAAAGGTTCTCTTACTGAAGATTGTCGCTACCATACCTGCCGTCAATGTGGCGTCTGCGATACAAAAGCAGGCCCTTCCGCACTGCGTGCAAAAGGCGAAAGCACCCCTTTAGAAACAAAACTTAACCAAAATCACCGAGACCAAGAAGAATTTGGGCATATTCCGCCACCGCCTCCTTTTGTAAAGAAAACACAAGCGCCAGGGGTAGAAAAAGAGCTCGCTCAAAAAGCCTTGCGCTACCGTATTTGGCATAAAAAAGTTGGGCAAGCTGCCTTCCTTAGTCAATTAGAAATTCAAGCATTACTTGATAGATCCATGCGCAGAGCAAATTTACCTCTTGCTTTTTCTCAAGGATTCCATCCACTTCCACTACTCACCTTCGGCATGGCTCTCACCGTGAGTGTACAAAGTGAAGCAGAATGGTTTGCCATAACTTTGCGTAAACCCATGTCACAAAAGGAAGTTGAACACGCATTAGCTCCTCACATGCTCAGAGGCCTTGACCTTATAAGTGTGGAACTCATGCCTATTTCTGGTACTATCAAATCAGCAAGCTATGAAAAATTCCTTGTCTCACATAAGCACAGCTCACAAGAAGAAATGAAAGCCGCGCTAAACTCTTTTAGCGAGATGGAGTATGTCGAATACGAAAAACTCAATAAAAAAGGCGTGCTCAAAACAAGAAATGTTCGTAATGTCTTAGAAAATTGGTCTGTTAATGAAGATCCGCAAAATGAAAATCCTAATGACAATTATGATATAAATATGACCCTATCATGGGAAGAAGGCTATATCTCCCCTATTACATTTGTTCAACAAATTCTCCCCGAAGCCAAAAGTATTGACTTACGGATAAAGAAAATTGAACAAATTTTTGAATAAGTTATTAAAAAAATAAATATTCATTATTGAGTGATAGAAAAATCGTTTATAAATAAAATACCTATTGAGAGAAATTCCTTTCAATAGGTATTTTGTTTATTAATATCAAGATATTTTTATAGGCAAAAATGACTGTGTCATTTACGTTTACGAGACACGAGTAGATACGCAAATAGAGAGTTCAGATGGGGAGTTCAACTCCCCCAAAAAAAGAAAAATGAAACATAATAATACAGTGCAACCTTGACATTTTTTCCCTTAGCGAAGAAACTACCCAAGAAAGAGTGAGAACAGAATATCACATTGCGTAACATTTTTCCATAAATAGAAAATGATAAATCAACTAAATATAAGATAATAAAGAATAAAGGTGTATTATGATAAATCCAAACTTTGCAAGCCCAAATGTTTTTTACACTCACCGTGTTTCCTATGGCGAAACAGACGCCATGGGAGTACTTTATCACGCTGAATTTATTCATATATACGAAAGGTCAAGAGGCGAATACAGCAGACAACTTGGCTTACCGTATAAAGAAATGGAAGCCCGAGGTATTATGCTGCCCGTCACAGAACTTAGTTGCCGTTATAAAAAACCCGCTCGCTATGATGATTTACTGCATGTACGTGTCGCTATTTCCGAATGGAAAGGGGCTTCTCTTAGATTTTCCTATGAAATGTATGATGAACAAAAAGAGAATATCCTATCCACAGGCTTTAGCATGCACGCCTGTGTGAATAAAGAGGGACGCCCTATCCGTATCCCTGCTTGGCTCAAAGAAGCTTTTGTGGAAGAAGTAGGCAAAAAAGAAAGCAATGAGAAAGAATAAACAATCCAAGCTTATGTATCAAATAAGAAACAATGCATTTATAAATAATCACGCATATTCAATCACTTACGAATTATCGAAATTCAAAAGCCTTTGAATTATGCTAAAAAATAAATATCTTTGCTGTATTTCAAAATCTTAATATGGAAAATAATGTATTTTTTACTTGCCTAAGCCCGTGCAATAGGGTAAATAACTTCTTCGACGGAGAGGTGTCCGAGCTGGCCGAAGGAGCACGATTGGAAATCGTGTGTACTCAAAAGGTACCAAGAGTTCGAATCTCTTCCTCTCCGCCACAAATCAAAAACAGGAAAGCCCCTATTCATAACGGATAGGGGCTTTCTTCGTTTAACGGCTTTGTCTACAGGTGTTTAACGGTGTTTCGTTGTGTCTTTCTGTGTTTAGTAGTGTTTTACTTTGTCTTGTATTGTTTACGCTTTATGGGGAACAAAAACAGGCAACAAAACCTTACGGATATTCTCTTAGCTGTGGCTTTCTCAAGGGCGTCATTACAGATTAGTTACTATTCACAAAAGGAAGTAATTCGCTTTCTTTTGTTGATTGTTTTTATTTACTAAATTATTTATTAATATATTTTATAAAACAATTAATAACGTTTTAAAAAATAATACTTTGTAAAATTAGTATATTATATGAATCATACTTATATACAGTACGCAAATAGAGATAACATTTACACTCTATATTGACAAAAAACATATGTAGATGTATTTTCTATAAAAGTACAATGTCGATTTTCAATTTTCGACTATAAATTGTCAATTGTCGATTTTATTTCTATCTTTATCCATTAATCCTTGCTTATGCTTCATGTGATAAAATCTGAGATACATCCTATAACTCGTGTTTTGATATTTAACAGCCCATATATGTGTTCTAAGACCAATAAATATAGAGGAGATGTTTTTATGCAACAAGAGAAAACTAGTGATAATATGAACGAGCATGAATCCCTGAAAAAGAGCTCTAGCCCTGCACAAATGTGGGCATTGGCGCTTGGAGCAATGATTGGTTGGGGATGCTTTATTTTACCTGAACTACTCTTTTTACCTTCTGCTGGACCTATGGCTTCTGTCATGGGAATTGTACTTGGAGCAGGCATGATTTGCATGGTTGCACTTTGTTGTGGCATGCTTATTAAATTGTATCCTGTTGCAGGGGGATCGTTTGCGTATTCCTTTGTAGGGCTTGGACCAAAGGCTGCATTTATTTGTGGTTGGGGCTTAGTTCTTACGTATACGTGCGCCATTGCCGCTAACGGCACAGCTCTTATTATTCTTACCCGATTTTTATTGCCTGACATATTTAACTTTGGGCATCTTTACACTGTTTCTGGGTGGGATATTTATGTAGGAGAGCTCATAATGCTTTCCGTTGTATTTACGCTATTTGCATATTCTAACTATAAAGGTATGGATTTTGCTAGTTCCATACAATTTTCTTTATCACTTGCGTTGGTTTTAGGTGTTGTTGCTCTCACTTTTGGAGCGCTAACAACAGAAACAGCAAGCATTGAAAACTTAAAGCCCTTTTTTGCAGAAAACAGAGCTCCTTTATATAGTGTTTTTGCTATATTTGCTCTTGCACCTTTTCTTTTTGGTGGTTTTGATACTATTCCTCAAGCAGCGGAAGAATTTAATTTTCCAGCAGAAAAATCCACTTCACTAATGATTACGGCTATTCTTTGTGGTGCTGCTATGTACAGCGTAGTATTGATTTCCGTTGCTATTGTAATGCCTTATCCTGAATTTTTAGCTACAGGAAGTGCATGGCTAACAGGAGATGTTGCTGTGCTTGCCTTTGGTAAATTTGGTGGAATCGTTTTAGCTGTTCCTGTTGCCGCTGCTATATTCAGTGGAATCAATGGTTTTTTTCTTGCAGCATCGAGATTACTTTTGAGCATGGGAAGAGCACAATCCATTCCAATTTGGTTTGAACATATTGATCATGATCACAAAACCCCTAGAAATGCTATTATTTTCATTTGGGCTTTGGTTCTTGTTGCTCCGTGGGTAGGGCGTCCATTTTTGAGTTGGTTACTTGACACAATGGCTGTAAGCATGAGTATTAGCTATATATTCACTTGTATCACTGCTTATCGTTTAGCTTGTCAGTATCCTGCATTGATTGATTATTCAAATCCAAAATTCATATCAATGATTGGTATCATAATGTCTACTGCAAGCATGCTTTTACTTATTGTACCAGGCTCTCCAGGGGCTATAAGTTCTGAATCTTTACTTATGTGTGCTGGCTGGATAGCTGTTGGTTATGGTTTTTATATGTCTAGAGCTTCTGAGAATGCTAAGATAAGTCCAGAAGAAATGAAGAAAATGATTTTAGGTGATATTGATAGTCCGTTACTTTTTGGTAAGAAAAAATAATAACAACAACTAACATAGGGATTTATAATGACTGGTAAAGAACGAATTCTTGCAACACTTGCTCATGAAAAAACAGATCGTGTTGCTCTTGATTTTGGTGGACGCCAAACAACTATGGCGATTAATGCCCTTGAACGTTATAAAAAGCATTTCGGTATCACTACTCCAACAGAAATCATGTCTGAACGCTGGCAAACAGCTTATATAAATGAAGAAATATTAGAACACTATCAAATTGATACAAGACATATTCGCCCTGCATCTAAAGTAAATGAAAATCTTTTGAAAAAAGGTATTCAACCCATTTTAGAAGATAATAAATTTTTAGATGAATGGGGCGTAGAAAGACAAGTTGTAGGAGATTATGCTAATATCATTGGACATCCTTTACAAAATGCTACTTCCATTGAAGATTTAGAAAAATTTAGTTGGCCTGATCAACCTGAAGAAGATTATCCTGTAGATGGTTTAAGAGAAAAAGCTAAAGCTCTCTCTGACGCAGGTCAATACGGACTTGTTGGTTGTATGGGCAATGCCTGTAATGTTTTTGAAGCATCTTGGTACGCACGAGGACTTTCTGAGTTTTTTATGGATCTTGCTATCAACCAAGATTTTGCACACGCACTTCTTCGAAAAGTTGTTGATATTAGAAAGAAAAACATGAAAGCATATCTAACAGAAGTTGGTGAATATATTGATATTTTCCAAATGGCTGATGATTTAGCTTCACAAAGTTCGCTTCTTATATCAAAAGATATGTATATAGAAATGATTAAACCATATCACATGGAACTTATTCAGTATGCACAACAATTTACTAAGGCTAAGATTTTTTATCATAGTTGTGGTGCTATTGAGCCTTTAATTGATGAGCTTATTGATAACGGTGTTTCTATTCTAAACCCTGTGCAAGTTACTGCAACGGGTATGGAATCTGACGTTCTTAAAAAACGCTATGGCAATAAAATTACTTTCTGGGGTGGTATTGACACTCTTGAAGTTTTAGCCAGTGGTACAACAGAAGATGTGCGTAAAGAAGTTATTAAACGTGTACATGATATGGCTCAAAATGGTGGCTATGTTTTGGGTTCTGTGCATAATATTCAATCAGATGTTGACCCTGAGAATATTGAAATGATGTTCAAAACGGCGTTAAATACACCTGTGAGATAAATAAAATTGCCTTGAGTTTTTAGTTTAAGGTTATATAGTATCTGTTTTTTTAGGGGGGCTTTGCCTCCCTTTTTTTTGGGTGACTACGGTGGATTTATTTTCTTGCTCAAGAAGAAAATAAAGGGTATCTAAAGAGATTATATTTATGTGGGGGATTTTATGAGAAAATTACTAATATTTATTTGTAGCGCAATGATGAGTAGTGTTTTGCTAAGTGCTTGTGCCAAAGTAGAACACAATTATACTCCAACCACTAAAATTATAAATTTCCCAGCTAATAACACGCAAACCACTGTCCATATTGGTGAAGCAATGATAGATCAAGGCAAACGTGTTACGGTGGAAGTATTAGAGGTTGACCCTAGTGTTGACGAGCTTTGTTATTATATTCCAGCAGGAACATATCGAAAACAAGGAACAGAAAAAGAAAAAACATTTTATTCCACAAAGGGTACAAATGGCAAGGTTCAACGTAAAGGTGTCTGTGATCCAGTAGAAGGAATGTATACCTCAGACGAAAAAGACGGAAAAATATGTATTTTCAATTCATATGGTTTGTCTGCATGCTATGATGCAAATTTTTCAATCATAAACCAAGCGATTCCCGTTGCGGGCAAAATGCAACAAATGCTCTATTTTTCAGGAAAGAGCAAAGATGAAGTGCGCCTTATGTATGCTGAAAAAATGGGAACACAAACATCACATACGCATAACATATCGTATAATTTAGAAGAATCGAACATTATTAACTATCGTGGTGCAAAAATCAAAATAATTGATAGTACACATGATAGCATCACATATGAAGTTCTAAAGAAGTTCAACACTGACTAAAACACAAAAGAACTTTTATTAATGCAGATTTTAAGCCTCGAATAGGGGCTTTTCTTCTGTTTAATTGAGCAAGAAGCAGAGTGAAACTTTATTCTTAAAACAAGTAAACAGCTAACACACTCACGACGCTAAAAACTAGTACGCAATTTCTCATAAGCTTTATGGCTAGGCGGATGTGACTCACATCTGCTTCTATTGTTCCATCACCAAAATACGGATAGTCAACAAACAAATCACCATAGGACACAGGGCCGCCAAGTTTGAGCCCTAAAGCACCTGCAAAAGGCGCTTCACTCCATGCAGAATTTGGGCTATTATGCGCGTATCTGTAGGCATAACCAACACGCCATGCCTCTTTATAATCAGTGTTTGGCGTGAAATACGAAGCGCCTACAATAGAAAGCAAGGACAAGCGGGCAGGGCAAAAATTGAGCACATCGTCCATTCTTGCTGCGAACGTGCCAAAATATTGATATGTTTCATTTCTCTTACCCCACATAGCATCTAAGGTATTGAAACATCTGTGCAAAACCATAAAAGCCACAGCACCTTCAAAACCAAAAAAAATGAGCCCAACACTGGTCCAAAAAATAGAGGAAAGCACACTGTCGGTCACGTTTTCTGCGACACTTTCTATGCACGCCCTCGACACAGCAAAACTATCCATATTTTGCGTACTGCGCCCCACTATGGCGGATACCGCTGTTCGTGCGCCTTCTACATCATTTTTTTCTAAAGAATCACTTACGGCTAAAGCATGCTCTTTTAATGAGCGAGGTGCTATGCAAAGATAAAGACACAGTGAAGTGAGAAGAAATGCAAGAAATTCTTGTGCTTCCACAGAAAACTGTGCCACGCTAAAACTTGCAAGAATAAGAAGAGCTATAAACACAAATGGGGCAGCAACGCAAAAAGCTGCACAAAAACCCGCTATGCGTAATATCCATTTATTTTCATTCTCAAGCTTTGTCTTTTCTGAATTTAGCTCTGTCTTTTCTGAAACTATT
>CAMQVJ010000028.1 GCA_947038175.1 uncultured Desulfovibrio sp. | reverse complement strand
CAAAAAAACAAAAAAACAAAAAAACAAAAAAACAAAAAAACAAAAAAACAAAAAAACAAAAAATAATTTTTATGCAGATTTCTTTTCGTTTGAATCGGCAGAAGCTGTGGTGGAAATATTGTCAGGTGTTTCGGCAGAAGCAGTGGCAGCAGTTGTGGCAGTTTTCTCGGCAGAAGCTGTAGTGGTTGAGCTCGACTCTGGGTTGAGGTTGCGAGCCGCTTTCTGTTCTTTTTTTGCTTCTTGTTCCGCCACGAGCCTGTTTTGTTCTTTGCGCTTGTCCACTTCTTCTTCGATGGCAATTTCTGTGTTCAGTGTGCGCTGAAAATCTTTTGAAACCTTTTGGAATTGCCCCATGGCTTTTCCTAGAGTTTGGGCAATTTTGGGTAAGTTTTTAGGCCCTAATACAAGAAGAGCAATAACAAGTATAACAAGTAATTCTGTGCTACCGATTCCGAACATATTTTTCTCGCTTCACTGAATTTATCATGGGGTCTTGTTCTGTGCGACAATTGTTCTATATAAAGTAAAACTTGTGGCGCAATTTATAAAATAGATAAATATTTCAGTTGGTTGTCTTTGTATGTACTCTAAAGTGCTTCGTTCTATACATTTTTGTAACATTAAATCAATACGACTCATAATTATAGGTGCAAAAAATCCAGCTGTCAAAGGATTTTACAGCCTAGAAAGATGAAAAGCTCAATTTTTTTAAAAAAGATGTTTTAATAAAAAAAAGCTACAAACCTTTATGCGCTTGTAGCTTTTAATTATTTTATTCCCACTCAATGGTGCTTGGTGGTTTTGGTGAAATATCGAGTACGACACGGTTGACGCCGTGTACTTCGTTGATAATTCGTGTTGACATTTTTGCAAGGACATCTTCTGGTACACGTGACCAGTCTGCTGTCATAGCGTCGACGCTGTCCACTATACGTAGGGCTATAACGCTTTCGTAGGTGCGTCCATCTCCCATAACGCCAACGGTTTTGAGAGGAAGAAGCACTGCAAAGCCTTGCCATACTTTTTCATACCAACCTGAGGAGCGTAGTTCTTCTTGCACAATAACATCTGCTTTGCGCACAATTTCGAGGCGTTCTTCGGTGATTTCGCCGATAATGCGGATAGCGAGGCCTGGCCCTGGGAAAGGGTGACGCCATAAAACGGAGTGAGGCATGCCAAGTTCAGCGCCCACGGCACGAACTTCGTCTTTGAAGAGTTCACGAAGGGGTTCGATGAGATCCATATCCATTTTTTCAGGTAAACCACCGACATTGTGGTGACTTTTTATAACGGCACTAGGGCCTTTATGGGATACGGATTCAATGACGTCAGGGTAGAGTGTACCTTGAGCGAGGAATTTAACACTAACTCCCGTGGCTTTAAGTTCGTTTGCTTCTTTTTCAAAAACGTCGATAAAGGTGTGCCCAATTATTTTTCTTTTTTCTTCTGGATCTTCAACGCCGACAAATTTATCAAGAAAAAGTTTACTTGCGTCAATATATTTTAGATTGAGGTCAAAATGTTCACGTAAGAAGCCAACAACTTCCTCGCCTTCATTTTGTCGAAGTACACCGTTATTAACAAAAATACAGTGTAATCTGTGCCCAATGGCTTTATTAAGCAAAACAGCAACAACGGCGGAATCAACACCACCAGAAAGGGCGCAAATAACATGACCGTCGCCGACTTTTTCACGGCATTCTTCAATTACTCGTTCGGCAAAGTTTTGCATATTCCAGTCGGCAGTGAGGTTCGCCACTTCAAAAAGGAAGTTGCGAATCATGGCTTCGCCGTCTTCACTGTGATGCACTTCTGGGTGGAATTGGAGAGCGTAAATTTTGCGTTCAGTATCACACATGGCGGCGATGGCAAGAGTTGGTGTTTTTGCTGTGATTTGAAAGCCTTGTGGAACTTTGCTTACTTTGTCACCGTGGCTCATCCATACTCTTGATTTTTTGCTTAAACCTTTCCATAGAGGGCAGTCACTAGCAAATTCAAGTTCGGCTGGGCCGTATTCTCTTGTTTCAGATTGGGAGAGTTCTCCGCCTAAATTTTTTGCTAAAAGTTGCATACCGTAGCAAATTCCTAAAACGGGAACATTGAGTTCAAGCAAGCCCATTTCTAAAGTAGGCGCATCTTCTTCGCCAACACTGGCAGGGCCGCCAGATAAAATAATGGCATCGGGGGCAAGTTCACGAATTTTATCAATACCCACTTGGCAAGGATGAATTTCTGAATAAACACCTGCTTCTCGTACTCGGCGAGCAATAAGTTGTGTAACTTGGGAGCCATAATCAATAATAATAACTTTGGACATTGTAGTTCCTTTTAGGAATGCTTATTTACGAAATTCTTCGCTGAATAGCCCTTGTTCGTTTTTCTTATAAATAGATTTATAGAAAATACATAATGTGGGGGCTTGGGGGAGTTCAACTCCCCCAAAAAAGTAAATTGAAATGATAAAAATCTTTACGTTTACAATAAACACATAATGTGGGGGTTTGGGGGAGTTCAACTCCCCCAAAAAAAGTAAATTGAAATGATACAAATCTCTACGTTTACAAGAAACACATAATGTGGGGGTTTGGGGGAGTTCAACTCCCCCAAAAAAAAGCAAATTAGAATGATATAGAATATCTATCCATTATTCTCATTAATTTCCACGGTAATTAGGTGCTTCCTTGGTGATAATAACATCATGCACATGACTTTCACGAAGTCCTGCGGAGGATATTTCCACATAGGTTGCTTTTTCGTAAAGTGTTGGAATATCTTTTGCACCAAGATAACCCATGCCAGAACGAAGCCCACCCATGAGTTGATAAATTGTATCTGCGGCAGGCCCTCTTGAGGGTACACGGCCAACAATCCCTTCAGGTACAAGTTTCTTAGATTTTTCTTGGAAATAACGGTCAGAGCTACCATCTTTCATGGCATCAATAGAACCCATACCACGGTAAGTCTTGTAGGTACGTCCTTGATATAAAATAGTTTCACCTGGGGTTTCATCTGTTCCTGCAAGGAGTGAGCCTACCATAATGGTGTTTGCGCCTACAGCAAGGGCTTTAACAATATCACCAGAATATTTTATGCCACCATCAGCGATAAGGCATTTGCCTGCTTCACGAGTGGCTTTGCTTGCTTCTAGTATGGCAGTAATTTGTGGAACACCAACGCCTGCAACTACACGAGTCGTGCAAATGGAGCCAGGCCCAATACCAACTTTCACTGTGTCTACGCCCGCTTTAATGAGGGCTTTTGCGCCTTCATAGGTGGCAACATTGCCTGCGATGAGTTGAGCTTTAGGGAAGTTTGAACGAAGTACACGTATGGATTGCAAAATATTTTCAGAATGACCATGTGCAGAATCAAGCACAAGGACATCTGCGCCTGCGCTAAGAAGTTCGGAGGCTCGCTCTTCACATTCTGCGCCAACACCAATAGCACCGCCAACACGCAAACGGCCTTTGTCGTCTTTGCATGAGTCAGGATATTTTTGAACCTTATCAATATCTTTCATAGTGATAAGGCCTTTGAGTTTGCGATTGCCGTCTACTACAAGGAGTTTTTCAATTCGATGTGTGTGTAGATGTTCTTTTGCTTCTTCAAGGGTTGTTCCCATGGGAACGGTGACGAGATTTTCTCTTGTCATCACTTCGCAAACGAGCATAGTTTCTGGATTGGTAACAAAACGAACATCACGGTTTGTCAAAATACCTACGAGTGTACTATTTTTTTCTACAGGAAGTCCTGATACACGAAACTCTCTCATAAGCTCAAGGGCGTGTTGAACTGTATCTTCTGGGCCGACAGTGACGGGGTCAAGTATCATGCCACTTTCTGATTTTTTAACTTTTTCAATTTCAAGTTTTTGGTCTGCGATGCTCATATTTTTATGCACAATACCAATACCGCCACAGCGAGCAAGGGCTATTGCCATGCCTGCTTCTGTCACGGTATCCATAGCGGCAGAAAGGATAGGAATCGGTAATTGAATTTCAGGGGTAAGCCATCCAGAAATGTTTACCAAGTTAGGTGTGACATCTGAATAAGCAGGGACGAGTAAAATGTCATCAAATGTGAGTGCTTTGCCAATTTGTGTTGCCATGTGGGCTTCTCCCGTAGGTTTGGCTCTTGCTCTTTTATTGAAAGCGAAGAAATTATAAATAAACCTAAATAAACCTAAATAAACCTAAATAAACCTAAATAAACCTAAATAAACTTGGATAAACAAAAACGCTTAGTGAGTACCACGGCTCTATTGGCGGTGGTAGGCAAAGCGTGCTCGTTGTTTTTTATATATTGCAGTTTATGTACGAAAAGTATGTTCTCTCAAACAGTATCGAAAACAATACGTAGAAATAACGTGATAATAGGTGTTTTGTCAAGAGAGAGCTTTTGATTTTATAAAAAAACATTGCGCTATAAAGTGTCCTTTAGGGGGATTACTTTATAACGCAATGTTTCTATTATGTTTGTTTTTGTAATTATACTATTTGAGGTGCGCCTGCTGGTTTTGGAGTCGCCATAGTATATATTTCATGCGGGTCAAGAATAAGAACGACACTACCGTCACCCATAATACTTGCGCCTGAAAGTCCATGAATGTTGTTAAGATACGCACCTAGTGGTTTGATAACAATTTCTTGTCTATCAAGTAATTGGTTCACCACAAGGCCGATTCTTCTGTCATTATCTTGTAAAATAACAACGGAAATAACATCATTATCAAGGGTTTCTGGTAAATCGAGTAATTCACCAAGATCCACAATACCTAATACTTCTCCGCGCAATGTTACCGCATTTCGTCCATTGATACTTGTAAGCAAGGAGCTGTCAAGTTTCGTTGTTGTTGAAACGGCATCAAGAGGGATAGCGTACATTTGCTCGCCCATCTTGATCATGAGGGCTTCAATAATAGCAAGGGTTAGTGGTAATGACAGGGTGAATCGTGATCCTTGTCCTGGTACAGTATGAATGGAAATACTTCCCTTGAGGTTTTTGATATTAGTACGAACAACGTCCATACCAACACCTCGGCCAGAAATATCTGTAATAACTTCAGCAGAAGAAAAACCTGGAGCAAAAATAAGTTCAACCGCTTCTTTATCAGAAAGTAGTTTTGCTTCTTCTGCACTAATAACGCCCTTTCTTACTGCAACTTCACGCATTTTCTCAGGGTCAATGCCTTTGCCGTCATCTTCAATTTCAATGACAACAGAGTTACCCTTATGGTATGCACGTAAAGTAACTTTACCTACAGGATTTTTTCCTGCTTCAAGGCGTACTTCTCTTGATTCAATCCCGTGGTCAAGGCTATTTCTGATAAGGTGCATAAGTGGATCGTTGATAGATTCCACAATACTCTTATCAAGTTCTGTTTCTTCACCTTCTAAAATAAGTTCAATATCTTTATTGCTCTTACGTGAAATATCTCGTACCAAACGTGGGAAGCGAGAAAACACGGAAGAAACAGGCAACATACGCACTTTCATAAGTGTGTCTTGTAAATCATCAGATACACGAGACATGGCATAGGTTGTTTCAGAAAGATCTTGTGCTATTGCTATCATATCTGTATCTGGCGGAGCAGATTCAAGATTTTTTGCAATCATAGCGTAGCGGTTACGGTTGATAAGAAGCTCACCAATAAGGTTCATAAGGTGATCAAGTTTTTCGTAATCCACACGGATGCTAGAAGCTGCTTTTTGTTCAGTCTGCTTTTTGTCATCAGCTTTTGGAGCTGTAGCAGGTTTTGCAGCAGCGGCAATTGGAGCAGGTTTTGGAGCAGCAGCAACTGGCGCAGGTGCGGCAGCTGGGGCAGGCGACGCAGCAACAGGAGCCGTAGCGGCAGGAGCAGCAACTGGAGCAGGAGCGGCAATTGGAGCAGCGGTAGCAGGAGCAGCAACAGGAGTTGTTGGGGCAGACGCTTCAATTTCAGCTTGTGCTTCATCAATACAAGCATCAGCCATATCAACAATAATTTCTGTTTCTTGGTCTAATAAAGAGAGAATACAATCAAAGTCAATAGCTTCATTAGTTCTTGCTTGGTTAACAATGCCAGCTGTTCTTTCTGCGTATTCTTTCAATTCTCCAAAGCCCATAAAGGTTGCAGAATTTTGTATGGCGACAAAGCTTCTATAAAGAGCGTCTTGGTGTAGCTTCACTGTAGGGTCGCTATCAAGAGCTTTTAGAGCGGTCATGATAACAGTTTGTTGTTGACGAATGGTAACTCGAAACATTTCAAAATCGTCATCTTGATCTTGACCAGCCGCTCCTATAGGGGTGATTCCTGGTATCGTATTCACTACAGCTTTATTAGAAGTATTGTTACGAAGGGAAGGCGGTAACTCAGGTTCATCACCTGCTACAGCAGCTTTCAACTGTTGCAAAAGTTCTGAAGAATCAAAAGGACGTACAGAACCTGACTCAGGTGTGATTTGCTTAATAAGTGCTTCCATAACATCAACAACAACAAGAAGTAAGTCAATAAGACTTGTTGTGATTTCAAGCTCATGTTGTCTTGCGCGGTTAAGTAATGTTTCTGATTCATGGGTAAGTGCATTTAGTTCGTGATAACCAATAAGCCCACTATTGCCTTTGAGATTATGGAAAAAGCGAAAGAGGTTATTAACCGTTTCTTCTGCGTCAACGGTGTCTTTCTCAAGGGCAAAAAGACCTGTATTGAGATTTTCAGTGTTCTCAAGCGCCTCATCGATAAAATCTTTAAGGTGTGCTTCACCAAAAGCTGTCAATTGAACAGTGTCTTTTATAGGTAGGGAGTCAATCCACTCTAGGGTGGTCATACCTGAATTTTGAACTTCTTCTTGTTCCACTTGGGCAGGAGCAATTTCCATTTCTAGACTAGCAGGAGCAGCGGCTTCTACAGCAGTTTCAGCAAGGACTTCCTCAGCTGCTGGTGCGGCATCTTGTGCTTGGGCATCATCCATGCCTTCTAGCTTTTCTCCCGCCATAATACGATCCATGAGATCAATGATATGATCCATAGGAATGTCGCCTTCATCGCCTGTGTTCTCTAGGCTAATAAGCATTTGATTGAAGCAATCTGTAGCACTAAGAATAACATCCATAATAACGGAATCGACCGTCATGGCGCCTCTTCTTAGCTCATCAAGAATATTTTCAGCTCTATGTGCTAGCTTATTAATACGATTGAGACCTAAAAAGCCTGATGCACCTTTTAAGGAGTGCATAGGTCGGAATATATCGTTTAATAGAACAAGATTTTCTGGACTTTTCTCAAGTTCAAGTAGATTCGGCTCAATTGTTTCGAGGTGTTCACGTGATTCAATAATAAAATCCGTAACAAGCTCGGCATCTAAAAAGTCTTGACTCATATCAACCACCTTAGCTTTTTGGGGGGGGCTGATTTAAGCCCCTTTATCCTAACAACATTTTTATGTTGCGAACCATTCTTTCGGGTTGCGCAGGTTTTACCATATAGAGATTCGCTCCAAGATTCATTCCCTTTTGCATGTCATCTTCTTCCCCTTCAGTGGAAAGAATAATAATAGGGATATCTTTATAAATCTCTTGTTCACGAATCGCAGCAATGAAGGAAAAACCATCCATACGTGGCATGTTGATGTCTGTAAGAATAAGTGCAATGTTTTGAGTGGAATAGAGTTTTTCTAAACCGTCCAATCCATTTTCTGCTGTCACAACGGGGATCCCTTCAGATTGTAAAATGAAGGATACAAGGTTGCGAATTGTCTTCGAGTCATCAACTACAAGTATTGTTTTACTACTCATATTATACCTACGCTTCTTAATTAAGATTGTCTTTTTATTTCAATCTTCATATAACCTAACTCAGTAGGTTTTTCCGAATGCGCTAACTTATATTTCGGCATCTTTTCTACTTTCCTTAGGTTAAGGAGCAAAAAAAATATAAAAATGTGAATAATAATCAAGATACTAAGATTCTTGAGAGATAATACACGGTTTTTCTTATCTCAAATAAAGCATTTTTCCTGTTATCATTCTACTTTTACAGTACCTATACGTTTTCGCTAGAAATGAAGTTTGATTTTTTTATTATTCTTCGGCCATGTGTGGTGTATGTGAATACGGATACACACTTGGCTTTTGATATACCGTTAACTCTTCTTACCGTAAACAATCGCCCCTGTATAATGCTCAGGTACAAATGTTCTACTTATGCTGTGTAGCGATTCTGAGTGCCCAATAAGCAAAGAGCCCCCAGGTAATAAATTATCATAGAACGCATTAATAACATGGCGTTTCATTTCATCGTCAAAGTAAATAATAACATTACGACAAAAAACAATATGCGAGCGTTCAACTCGAGAGAGCTGAGGAGTGCTTGCAAGGTTTATTTGCCCAAAATTTACTAGTTTTTGAACCTTTGGCAGGATTCTAAATTTATTCTCTTCTTTGGTGAAAAATTGAGAGATAATTTCTGGTGCTGTTGTACGCAAGGCGTACTCAGTGTAAAGACCTTTTTTAGCGGTTTCAAGCATGGCAAGAGATAAGTCGTTTGCCGTAATTTTAATGTCCCAACTCGCTATTTCTGTTTTAAGAAGTTGGTGCAAGATGATACCGATAGTGTACGGTTCTTCACCACTTGAACAGCCCGCAGACCAAATATGAATTTTCTTTTGTCCCTTTGCCCTCTGCTCATTAATTACTCTTGCAAGAACTTTGTCTCTAAAAATGTCGAGCTGTGGGTTATTACGGAAAAAGCTTGTTTCATTGGTGGTCATATTTTCAAAGAGTTTATTAAGCTCTGTCATGCGATTATTGTCAAAACGCAAATAGTTATGATACTCATTAAAGTTTCGAAGACCGAGGGTGCGAAGGCGTGAAGACAGACGGTTTTCCATGAGATACTTTCTGTTTTCAGCAACGAAAATCCCTGATTGTTCATATAGAAAATCTCGCAATAATGTAAATTCTTCGGTACTTATCTTGTAGTCACTTTTTGATTGTGTCGCTACTATTGTGTTTTGGCGTGAAACTGTGGAAACATCACTTTGTGTGCGTGTGGCAGTAAAAAGTGGTACGGGTTTCTTTTCACCAAAAACGATAGGAGGCTTGCTAGTGAATAATGCGCGAGGTGCAGCTGGGTCAGGACGTGAAGCAGCTATGACGGCACGAGCCTCAGCCTGTTTCTTTTGCAAGGCTTCCATTCTTTCTTTAAAGGAAAGTTGAGACGCTGCAGTACTTGCGGCAGTCGTGAACATCGGCTTAGGGGGGATAGCACTTGGCGCAAAGGTCGGCTTTTGATTTGCAGCAGTTGTTGTAAATGTCGTGCCTGGTTTAGGGGTGGTATCTCTTTGGGAAAATACGCTCGTTTGCGACGTTTGCAATACTGGTTTTTTATCTACTGGAGTATTTACCGTGCTCTGTTGCGTAAACATAGAACTTTTTCGTTCAAATGTCGGCGGTGTGTTTGGAGTTGGGCGTGAAAACAGAGTCGAAGTTTGGTCTGCTTTTAGAGGAGGCCGTTGTTCAGTTCTAGGTGCCACTTGTGTTAGAGGCGATTTATCTGCGCTAAAGAGAGAGGAAGGTGTTGTCCGCTCAGTAGTAAAAGAAGATTTTTTTACTGGGGACTCTAGGGTAGCTGATCCAAAACGTGTTTCAGCTGCTTTCTTTTCACTCTCTTTTTGATTTTTGAGATCAAGGAGGCGGGATAAACTTGTGCCTTCATCTTTTAAATTAGTCATTGATAGCTCCTAACTCCCTTGTTATGTTAGCTATTGATTCTTGTGCCGCTTGTTGAATCTCGGTACTACCATAAGATAGAAAGCTCAGCAGAGCTTGGAATGCAATGTCACCGCCAATAAGGGCAAGTGTATTGAGGATTTTTAGTTGAACAAGGGTTGTATTATTGTCCATCATTTCCACAATAGTTGGTATAGCCGAAACAACTTTATGTCCGCCAAGAGCTTCTAGTGCTCTTATCTTTACCCAGTCATCAGAATCAGATAGTGCGATTAGAAGAGCTGGGATTGTTTCCTCATTAACGTTTTCACCTATCATTTCTACAGCGCTGAGGCGTACTTCACGGTCATCGTCTGAGATAGCAAGAATGAGTATATTATTCTTTGCTTCTGATGGAGGAAGACCGTAGCCAATAGCTTGTAACGCTGTTTTTCGAACATATTCACAGCTATCATCCAGTGCTCTTGTGAGCTCATCGAAGAAGTATTCTGTATTGATGCGTCCCATTGTGTAAACAGCAATTTTGCGCATTTCGGCATTTTCACTATTTAGAAGGGAAACGATACTGAGTACTGTTTGCTCATCTTCTAAAGAAAGACTTGCTTCTAGGGCGGCTTCACGTACGGTTGGGTCACTATGGCTCAAAAGCTCAAGCATATTAGGTGATGCAGGTAGGTAGCGTTGTCCTGAACCTAGAAAAGTGAGGGCAGCGCAAAGAATGTCCGCATCTTGTGATTCATTCAAATAGTGAATGAAAAATGGTATGTCATGGCTGTCTGAACCAAGGGACAGAAGTTCAATGGCACGACTTTTATCTACTTGGGGAAGCGATTCAAAGTGGCGTTTGAGGGCAAAACGTCCTGCTTTTCCTTCAAGTGTTCCACACGCTTCAATGGCAAGCTTTCGCACAATACTATTTTCAGATGTGAGCGCACTTTCCAGCTCTTCGTTGTGCCCTATTTTTATGATGCACTCAAGAGCCTTTTGAAGAAGTTCATGCTGTAAATCAGAATTAAAAGTTTCAACTAAATCAAAGACAGCTTTTGTGGCTTCTGGATTGACACCCGTTGAGGCTAAACCTTGCAAGACAATTTGCAAAATATCATCATCACGTTCTTTTAGGGCTTCAAGCATATAGGTTTGAAGTACAGTCAGTTGTTGTGCGCCTAAAAGAGCAAGAGAGTTTGGCCCAAGAATTTGTATCGTCGCTTTGAGCGCTTTTATACGCAACGGGCCATTTGACTTATCAATAAAGCGAAGTAAATGGGGGGTTGCTTTTATATTAGAGATATCGCCAAGGGCATCCATAATCATAGAAGACACGAGAGGTGAACTCGTTTCAAGGGCTTGTATTAATATATCCACACATGAGGTATCTCTAATTTTCGCAAGAGCTTCCATGACGGCGTATTGCACCCACTCTTCATCATTTATGGCAGAGCGAAGGGCTTCAGCTGCTCCTGGATCTTTTAAAGCACCAAGACTAATGGCAGCCTGATAGCGCACATTTGCTTCTTTGTCTTCTAAAAGCGCTTTACAAAGAGGTGCCAACGCAAGAGAGGACTCGCTTGAGCCAAGGATGTCTGCGCTAAATATACGGATATCAGGATCGTCATCTTCAAGAAGTGCAATAATGCTCTCCAGACTGTCCATAGAAATTTCCCTGAGTATGTCCATCGCAATATTGCGAACGGTGACATCTTCAGTACGAAGAGAAGGAATAACGAGGTCAACAGCGTCTCTTCCGCGGATTTTGCGCACAGCAAACTCACACGCTTCTTGTACTCCTACACTACTGCTCGCAAATAAAGAGACAAGCTGGGGTAGAGTAGAATGTAATTGTGCGTTTGCGGCATCAAAAGCTGCCTGTCGTACGCTCGTATGGTCGTCAGAAGAAAGAGCACTTATAATGTCTTTTTCTCTATTTGGATCAATAGCTGTAGTGTTTTCACTTTCACTCATAACTGGACTCCTGAAAAAATACTCGATAGTTTGGATAATAATAAGGTTCGAGAATATTAACGATAAATTGCTTTTTGAAGTGAATCAGCAATATGGTCAAGGCCAACAACTTCATCAGCTAAATTAGCATCAACAACTGCTCTTGGCATTCCATATACAACACAAGATTCTTCATTTTGTGCCATAATATATCCACCTTTTGCTTTAAGAACTTTTGTGCCTTCCACTCCATCGCTACCCATACCAGTCATGGTTAGTCCTATAACTTTAGAACCTAAAACAGCAACAGTTTCATTCAATATATTGGCGGCTGGTTTATAAAGGGCGTCTTCAGGCGTTTTTGATATCCTGATTTTAGGTAATGCGCCAGCAACAACAACACTCATATGCTGACCGCCAGGGCAAACATAGGCTGTGCCGTTGATGAGTCTGTCACCATCTTGAGCCTCTTTCACTGTTATTTTGCAAAGAGAATCAAGACGTTTTGCAAACGCACCAGTGAAAGCACTTGGCATATGCTGTGCTATAAGTATGCAAGCAGGAAAATCAGCAGGAAGCTGAGCAAGAACTTTTTGGACAGCTGGAGGTCCACCAGTTGAAACGCCCAAAGCGATAATATCACGCTTTGGTCTGCCTGATGTGTTCACAGGCGGAGGGGTTTTCAAAGCTGAGGAGCCAAGCACAGTGCCTAGGGTTTTACTATGGATAGGTGATACTATTGATGGCTTTCTAGGCGCAAATGCTTGCAGACGAAGATAGGGAGCTCTTTTTGCTATAGCTTTTATTTTACTGGTAAGTTCAAGTTGGGCAACAGCAAAAACAACACTGCCTTCTTGATATTTCGGCATATAATCAAGCGCGCCAAGCTCTAGGGCTCGCAAAGTTGCATCCGCCCCAGCAGAAGTGAGTGAACTCACCATAAGAACGGGTTTAGGAGTCTTCTTCATGAGCGCTTCTAGGGTTGCAAGCCCATCCATGCGAGGCATTTCAATATCTAAAGTGATAACATCAGGGTTGAGCTTGTCGATTTTTTCAAGTGCCTCTATTCCGTCTGCTGCATGCCCTACAACTTCAATGGTGGGGTCAGAAGTGAGCATGCGGCTTAAGGCCGACCTCATAAACGCCGAATCATCTACAACAAGAACTTTTATCATAATTACCTCTAATATTTATATAGCGAATAGTATTTCAGAATAATAACTAGTGTCTTAGGTATTCCTATGAAGGCTCTAGCATTGTTTCTACAAGCGTATATTTATTTTTTCGAAAAGTCTATTTAAAATGATAGAGAAAAATACTATAAAAACACATAAAAGAGAAACTCTTGAGAATAAAGCTTGTAGCTAAACACTCTGCACGGGTATTTATTGGAGGAAGGGGGTGGATTTTCTTTTAAATATATATTATAATAAAGTAGCTATTTGTAATTATTCAATAATTATATTAACAATCATAAATGGCTAAAATTAACAATATATATGTCTCCAAGCTCTCCATAAATCTAAAATTATTTTTACAAGTCCAATCAACAACTTATTTCTTTTTATCACAGTATTATTCTTCGGCACGATAGGGAAAAACTTAATACCTACGCAAGATAAAAAAAAGGAGCTTAAAAAATATGAATTTACCACTTGCCCTTCTTAATTTTATAGTGCATTAAGAGCGTGTAAATGATACAGGGAATGAAAGCGTTGTGTTCGATATTCTATAATGGGGTGTTTGTTCACTGCTTTTGTCTCACTGCTTTGGGAGATTTCCTTGTTGGAAGAAAATTTCGCCAAGCTATCAGGTTAGAGCTGATGGTAATATTTTGCGAGTCGTATTATTGCGACTCTGAGAATAGTTTTGCCCCTTGTTTTAAAGAAACATGAACAAAATGACTACCGTGCTTGTGTTTTGATGGTTCAATTTTTTTGCAACATATTTATCCATTAGAGGTCTATTATGGAAAGTATAAGCATTTTTGATGTTATTCAGTTACTTGGCGGGGTAGGGATTTTTCTTTATGCCATTAAAATGATTAGTGAATCTTTGCAGCTTTTAGCGGGCAATAGTTTACATAATCTTATTGGTATGCTCACAAAAACCCCCATTCTTGGGGTTGCTGTGGGTGCGCTGGTAACGGTTCTCATTCAAAGTAGTAGTGCGACAACTGTTATGACGGTGAGCTTTGTTGATGCGGGGCTTATGACGCTAAAGCAAGCCATTGGTGTGATTATGGGTGCGAATATAGGCACAACCATCACAGGGCAAATTATTGCGTTTAAACTCAAAGATTATATTTATTTATTTATCATTGCGGGCGCTATTCTTAATATGTTTGGCTCCACAAATCGCCACAAATACCTTGGCAATGGTTTGCTTGGTTTTGGCTTGCTGTTTATTGGTATGCAAACCATGGAATCTGCCATGGAAGTTTTGCGAACACGCTCAGACCTATTCTTAGCATTCAAAGAAAATCCTCTTATGGGCTTACTTGCTGGTACTGTGCTTACATTACTTGTACAGTCAAGTTCTGCAACGGTGGGTTTAACTATTGTGCTGGGAATGCAAGGGCTTTTGCCACTAGAGGCCGCCATACCCATAATTTTGGGTGATAATATTGGGACAACGATTACCGCTGTCTTAGCGTCCATCGGGACAAAGCGTACAGCAAAACAAGCGTGTTTAGCCCATGTGCTTTTTAATGTCATTGGTGTTTGCATATTCCTTCCTCTCATACCCTTTTATGTCGGCTTTATAAAAGAAAGTGCCGACACTATTGGGCATCAAATCGCAAACGCTCATACATTCTTTAACGTAGCGAATACTCTTATCTTTTTGCCTTTTGTGAGTGTTTTTGCTTCGCTTATTACGAGAATTATTCACGATAATCCCAGTGATAACGAGAAAGGGGCGAGCTTCCTTGATCCTAAATTGGTTGAATTTACTCCCCTTGTCGCAGTGGAGGCGGTGAAAAACGAATGTCTTCATATGGGGTCTGTGCTCCTTGAAACTATCGACACTATTGAAGATATATTCTTTCACAGCAAAATAGATCGTAGAAAAGAACTTTCTGCTTTAGAAAACAAGCTGGATGATCTCTTACGGGAAATTCAGAAATATTCACAGCAAATTATGCGTGCAGGTGTGACAGATAAAGAACTCCTGCGCTTGCATTGTTTTGTGAGTAATGCGGATGATATGGAACGTATAGGAGATAAATGTAAAGCACTTTTATCTATTTACGAATACCAAAAGGAACATAAAGTAAGCTTTTCTAAAGATGCGATGGCGGAACTTTACAAAATATTTGATAAAGCAAATTCTGCTGTGGAAATTGCTGTGCAAAATATATCTTTGCCGCTTGCTCGTGCTGAAGAAATGATTCCTGAAGTCGATGCACTTGCCCTTCTTGTGCATAATATGGAAATCGATATGCGTCAGTTGCATATTAATAGACTCGCTCAAGGAAAATGTCATACAGTTGTAGGACTTAGCTTTCTCGATGCGTTGAGTGCTATTGAATATATGTCCTATAGAGCTAAAAAAATGTCAAAGGAATTTTCTAATTTGTAGAGTGAACTTTTCATAGATGGCCTGCTATATATGCAGATAATACTAGAAAATACATCTCAACAGAAAAGAGACTTTGAAGATATAAAAAGTATCTGAATACATTTCGGTGTATAAAAAGTATTTGAGTACAGAGAAAATATATTTCCCCTAGAGAATGAAACGGATACGTTTATGTTTTCTAGGGGATTTTTTATGGGGCTTTCCTGTGGGAGATTTTTTTGCGAGATTTTCTTTGCGATAAGGAAGCTTTCGTATAGGAGACTTCTTTCTTTCTTTCTTTCTTTCTTTCTTTCTTTCTTTCTTTCGTTCGTTCGTTCGTTCGTTGCTTGGTTACGCAGAAACCACAAAAGCCTTCGCATTATGAGTGCAAAGGCTTTTTCGGTAATATACTACTATTAGTAAAATATTTTTCTAGTCTATATTCTTTCTAGTCTATATTTTTCTTATCTTCGCCAGGTAAAATGCCTCTTTGTCCTGTACGAATAAATTCAATATAACGTATAATTTCAGGAAGATGTCCGTACTCTGCTTCTAGTTGCACCATGGCGTCTGCTCGTGGCATTCCAGAATACCAAGTGAGGCGATACGCTTGTTTGAAAGCAGAAAGTAATTCTTGGTTTGCTTTTTTTCTACGTAATCCCACAATATTAGGGGATTGCACAGTGGCACGATTGCCAACGGCAAGCATAAATGGCGGTAAATCTTGAGAGATACCAGAAGCGCCGCCCACGAAGGCGTGTTCCCCTACACGGGTGAACTGGTGTACTGCGGATAAACCGCCTAAAATAGCGCCTTCCTGTACAAGACAATGCCCTGCAAGAGTAGCGTTATTGGACATAACAATATTATTTTCAAGAGTGCAATCATGGGCAACATGGCAATACGCCATGATAAGGTTATTGTCACCAATACGTGTGACTAAAGTCCCTGCTTCTGTTCCTCTATGTATGGTTGCAAATTCACGTATATTATTATTGTTACCAATAATAAGTTCGCTTTTTTCACCATGAAATTTTAAATCTTGAGGCTCTCCGCCAACTAAAGCATAGGAATGAATGTGATTACCTGTTCCCATGGTCGTATATTGTTTGACAGAAGCAAATGCGTCGATTTGGCAAGAATCACCAATAATAACACCGTCTTCAATCATAGCACAAGGACCAATGGTCACATCAGTGCCTATTTGAGCATTAGGAGAAACAAAGGCTGATGGATGTATTTTAGACATAATTAAACCTATTTTTTATCAGATTAGTAATTAGTTGATATTCGCGGCATTAGTAGAGGACGCTGTAAGAGTAGCCTGTGCAGCGAGTTGTCCGTTGACAAATGCTTTTGCGTCCATTTTCCACAATTGCATTTTTTTATGCAAATTGGAACATTCTATTTCAAGCTTGTCTCCAGGGACAACAGGTCGGCGAAAGCGCGCTTTTTCAATACCAGTAAAAAGATACACGGTATCTTTATTTTCAGTGGCGGTATCAAGGCTATTAGCCACAAGGATAATACCCGCTTGTGCCATGGCTTCAATAATAAGAACGCCTGGCATAACAGGGGCGCTAGGAAAATGCCCTTGAAAGAAATTTTCGTTAAAAGTAACGTTCTTATACGCTTTTATAATCTCGTTAGGAATAAGCTCTGTTACTCGGTCAACAAGAAGAAACGGATAGCGATGTGGTAGCAGTTTCATTATTTCGGCGATTTTTAGTTCTTTTTCCATGATAATTTTCCTGTTTTTTATTGCATTAAAATAATTCTAAATTTGTTTTGTCTATACATGCTGAAATTGATTTTCTTGCATGTGAAATTATTTTTCTTTTTTTTCTTGGGATTCTAATAAATCTAAGGCAGCAAATGCTTTTTCAATTTTTGACATACGCTTAAAAAGGTCTGGCAATTTTGGCATAAGTGCTGAAATTCTCATATACGTGCTATAGTCTGTGGTGGGAGATCCACTCACAATCTTATTGGCTTCAATATCTCTAGCAACGCCCGCTTGTGGACCAATAGTCACATTGTTCCCAATATTCAGGTGTCCTGCTATGCCGGCTTGTCCTGCAAGGGTACAATTATCCCCGATTGTGGCTGAGCCAGCAATGCCAACTTGTGAAATAATAAAACAATCTTTACCAATTGTGACGTTATGTCCAATTTGCACAAGATTATCAATACACGTTCCGTCACCAACTCGAGTCGCAGAAAGTGCCGCGCGGTCGATGGCAGCATTTGCACCAATCTCAACTTTTTCCCCTATCTCGACTTTGCCGATTTGAGGGATTTTGTGAATGCCATGCGGTGTGCGCACAAAACCATAACCGTCTGTGCCAAGTATAGCACCAGGTTGTATAGTGCAATTATCGCCAAGCACTGTTCTCGACATCAAAACACTGTTTGGGTACATTGTGCAATCTTCACCAATAAGACAATTTTCACCAATATATGTGCCAGGGAAAAGTTTGCAATTATCACCAAGTTTCACATTTGCACCAATATATACATAAGGGTAAATTGTGCAATTTTCCCCTATCTCTGCGGAAGGATCAATAGATGCAAAAGGGCTGACGCCAGTGAATGTTCCCTCTGGTTCTGAAAAAAGCGCCATGCACTGAGCAAAAGCATAATACGGCTCTTCACAAATAATAGCATTCTTGACTTCATGAGCATGCTCTTTGCGAATAATAACAGCGCCTGCTTTCGTTTGTGAAAGCTGTGCAGTGTATTTCGGGTTCGCTAAAAAGCTTAGTTCAGTACTAATCGCTTCTTCAAGAGTATTTACTCGTGTGATGGTGATATCATCACCCTGATAACTGAGCCCTAGTTCGTTTGCTATTTGAGAGAGAGTATATGTTTTTGGCATAAGAATCACTTTTTTACAGGATGATTTGTTCGATTTTTTAACGAAAGAAAAGGAGTATACTATATCCCTATCTGAAAAAATCCCCTATCTCGCGAAAGGTAGGGGATTGTATTACTTATAATTTGAATTTAGAACCTTTCTTCTTCCAAATCTTATTAACTTCTGCAAGAATTTCATCTTTTAGATTCACAGAATTAGCAACATAATACACAGGAGGTGCTGCGTCTAAAATGACATCTAAGTTTCTGTCTTTTGCAACAACTTCAGTTGCTTCTTGAATCACAAGGAAAATTTCTTTGTTGATTTTTTGTTGAAGTGGCTCTGCCTTTCGACCAAGAGCAGTTCTCTTTTCATCAAGGCCACGAGCTGTTTTGTCAAGCTCTTTTGCCTTTTGGATGCGAGCTTTTTCTGAAAGAGCAGCGGCTTGTTTTTGGAATTCTTGAGCTTCTTTTTGGAAGGCCACAATTTCTTTTTCAAGCTTCTTTTGCTCAGAGCCTATTCTAGACTCCAAAAGTGTATTTGCTGCTTTACCCATTGCGCTTTCTTGGATAATCATAGTGAAAGGGGCTGCTGCTACTTTAGCTTCTGCCGCGGTGAACATAAATACACTAAGAACGAGTGCTAGACTGATAGAACGAAACATAATTTTCTCCTTGTGCACATTGTGTGCGAATAATATTCAGAGATAATAGTCGTTGCTTGTGTGACAGTCAAGTTAAGAGGTCAGTATTATTATTTTTTATTGAGCAGAAACACTTGTTTTTTTTATAAAATCGAGTTTTATGTTCCGCTCTTTTATATTTTTAATTCAACAATATTCATTATTTTCATAATCTTACAGTGATTTATTTAAAAGAGCATTAAATACTTTCGGATAAAATTTATTTAATTATGAAAATGAGATGTTTTATTTTTTGCTAGGACAATCTATTTCTAAAGTTGGTATATGAAAAATCTTTACAAGAGCGGATTATATTTGTCTCTGAATCCCAAACTACAATAGAGGGTAAACGTAAACCATTGAAAGTTGTAGTTTTTACCATACTATAAATAGCCATGTCTTCAAAAACAAGTTTATCACCCTCTTCTAGCGGTTTATCAAAAGAGTAGACACCGATGACATCGCCCGCAAGGCACGATTTACCTGCCACTCTATAGGAATATTTTTTTTCACCGTCTTCGCCTGCGCCAATAATTTCAGGACGATAAGGCATTTCAAGCACGTCTGGCATATGGCAAGATGCGGAGCTATCAATAATAGCCGTGGGCATATCTGCCACGATAGTATCCAAAACCGTCGTAACAAGGTAGCCCGCTTTGAGGGCAACGGCTTCTCCTGGTTCAAGATAAACACTAACTTTATATGTGCTTTGTATTCTTTCAATACAAGAGCAGAGTAGTTCAATATCATAATCGTCACGGGTTATATGATGGCCGCCGCCAAAATTGACCCAGTTCATAGAAGGGAGTATATGCCCAAATTTTTCTTCAATAACCGTCAGTGTTCTCGCAAGAGCATCGGAATTTTGTTCGCATAATGTATGAAAATGCAAACCCGTAATCCCCACAAGAAGTTCATCGAGGGTCTCTTTTTCTAAATCACGCAAGCGGATACCTAAGCGAGATGATGGGTCGCAAGGGTCATAAATAGGAACAGCACCCTCAGAATGCTCAGGATTTATACGCAAACCACAAACGATTTCTTTTCCATTTTCAGCACAATATTTTTGAATGACAGGGCGGAATTTTTTCCACTGTTGCACAGAATTAAAAGTAATATGGTCGCAAAGAGTGAGCAACTCCTGCATGTCTTGATCACTAAAAGCAGCGGCAAAAGCATGCACTTCGCCCCGAAATTCTTCCTTGGCAAGGCGTGCCTCGTCAACAGAACTCGCGCAAGCACCATACAAAGGCCCATTCATACTGCGGGAAAGCACATCAAAACACGCCCACTGCGCAAAACCCTTAAGCGCTAACAAAATTTTTGCCCCCGTTCGCTTTTGGATGCTATCTAAAATATTCGCATTATCACGCAGCTTTGCAAGGTCAGTTACAAAACAAGGGGAAGGGAATGCATGTGGGGCAAAGTTCTTAGGGTAGCTCTTCATTATTTATCCTTATTAATCCTCTGAATTCTTAGTGCGTACACAATGTTCAAAAGTATAACAAGCTCAAGTTCTCCTATCAAGGAAAAAAATACTGGCATTATGGGAAGTTTTTTTTGGGAGGCTCTGCCTCCCATACCCTCCGCTCATTCTCGTTTGTTTTGTTGGGAGGCTCTGCCTCCCATGCACTCCGCCTAAGGGATTGAATCCCTTAGGGAACCCCATATATGAGTGTTTTTTTAAATAAAGTTTGGAAGAAGTATATAATTTGGAACTTGCAAGCTATCTGACGGGCTGACAAGTTCTAGACGTTTTTTGATTATTGGTGTAAATTCTGCAAGAGAGGACAGGGACTTATTTTGGGTGGTATTTACTTTGATGTATACCATGCTATGTTCCGTAAAATGTATAAGTTTAATGTATAAATTTGAAGAAGAAGATATCGAATATTGGAAGTGATTTTCCGAATAAAAATATGTTTTGAGTGGGGCGGAAGAATGTTTACAAATGAGACAAGGCAGAGTGCTTTAAGAGGTTTTCGGCAAGGCTTACCTATAATGATAGGTTATTTGCCTCTTGGTTTTGCTTATGGTGTTCTTGCTGTGAAGAATGATATCAGTGCACTTTGGGCGGTGACTACGTCTATTTTTGTTTTTGCGGGCGCTGGGCAATTTATAGCCGCTGGAATGATTGGGGCAGGAGCGCCCTTGTTTTCTATTATTGTGGCAAATATGATGGTTAATCTGCGTCATATTTTAATGTCTGCGGCGCTTGTTCATCCGTGGCGATCTTTGCCTGTTTTTTGGCGAAATATACTTTCTCTTTTTCAGACCGATGAAATTTTTGCTGTGAGTGTTGCTTCTGCAAAGGCAGGGGACGATCCACAGGTTTCGCAGATTTTGAGTTGCGCTCTTGTTGCGCAGTCTGGCTGGATTGTGGGGACAGCTATTGGTGCGATATCGGGTGATTTTGTTGCTGATGTACGCCCTTACGGCTTGGATTTTGCGTTGCCATGTATGTTTATTGCGCTTCTTGTACCACTTTTTATCGACCGCATTCCCATTATTATAGCCCTTTTTTCCGCTTTGTGTTCGCTTTTTTGTATGATGCTTGGTATGGGGCGATGGAGTATTATCCTTGCGACAGTTTTGGGCGCAAGCCTTGGCTTGTATCTTAGTATGCGTAAAAATAAATGTTCTTGAATATAACCTGAAATAAAAAACCAAAACCCAAAAAAACATAACTACAAATATATGAGGGGTGCAGGGGCATCATGCCCCTGACGGGGTGTGGGGCGGAGCCTCACGTCCAAAAAAATAAAAAAAAATAAAAAAAAATGGAATATAATTATGGATAATAGTTTTTTAGCGCTTTGTACATTGGGGATGGTTGCGAGCACGGCGTTGCCGAGAATTTTGCCTATGAGTTTGCTTGCAAAGCGAGAGATGCCAGAGGCATTTCGTGTTTGGCTTTCTTATGTGCCTGTAGCGATACTTGCGGCATTGGTGGCGCCTGAGATTTTTTTAAAGGGTGAATCTTTGTGGTTGAGTTTTGATAATGTTTTTCTTTTGGGTCTGCTTCCGACTTTGTTTACGGCGTATTTTTCCAAGAGTTTGTTTGGGACATTGAGTGTTGGTATGTTGAGTGTTGCTTTACTGCGTTATTTTTTTGGTGTATAAATGGGGGTGATTTTTAATTTTACTCATTTATTACTGGACAAAAGAGAGCCAAGTAAATATAATTTTATTTTAAAATATTAATAGGATAACGAGAAAACACAATGTTCAATAAAATAGCCCTTGATACCAAAAGTATAGCACACTATACCCTTGTTTTGATAACGCTTTTGTTTATGTCTTCTTGCACGAAAACGGGCGGAGATTCTTATAGTGGTGGTGGGTCCTCTATCCCTATTGGGCAGGGTGATCTTGACCGTACTCGCAAGCCTGGTGATTATTACACACGATTGAATGCGGCTAAGAACCAGCATTTGCCTAAGGGCAAGCCTTATACTGTGCGTGGTCAAAGCTATGTGCCGTATACGTCTTCCAATGGTTTTGAAGAAATTGGGGTAGCTTCTTGGTATGGCCCTGGATTTCATGGTAAATTGACAGCTAATGGTGAAAAATATAATCAGAATGGTGTCACTGCGGCGCATAAGCTTTTGCCTTTTGGCACTATGCTTCGTGTGACGAATCTTGATAATGGCATGAGCACTATTGTGAGAGTTAATGACCGTGGGCCTTTTTTACACGGGCGCATAATTGACCTTTCTAAGGGAGCTGCTTCTAAAATTAATATGTTGGATAGCGGAACGGCTAAGGTGCATTTAGCTGTGGCTGGCGCACCTAATAGTTTAGGTAGTTCTGGTGGTTCTGGTGGTTCTTCGTACGGAGTGCCTGTTCCTTCTGTGTCTGGTGGTGCTGTTCTTGGGGCGGGCGCTGCTGGAGTAGGGGTAGGCTCAACAATGAGCAATTTGTTTAGTTCTGGTGGAACATTTAATAATCCTGATAACCCTGGTGGTTTAGGATTAGAACGAGGCCAAGTGAATCGATTTGGGCAACCTGTTGGCGCATCGTTGACTTCAAGAGGCGCTCAAGGTTCGTATGGAGCGGCTGTGCCTTCTGGGAATGGTGGAACTAATTTTGTGTCTTCAGACCCTAATGAATTTGGCGATGACCCTAGTTATTATATGGAATCGGGTCAAGCTCCTGTGAGTGGATATAATTCTGATAATAATTTTAATAATCCAGCAGTGAATACGGCGCCTTTGCCTTACTCAGACCAAGCACCTGCGCCTTATCAAGCGCCTTACCAAAATCAAATGCCTATTAATTCTTTTGCAAATACAAATATTCCTGTGCCTGTTCCAGTGCATATCCCATCGAATGTGCCTTCTGCTGATTCTGCTGATGTTTCTGGCATTGCGTATTCTCAAAATAGCCCGTCATCGTTTAATGCTAATGTAAATCCTTATGGCGGAGCGCCTCTTGCGGAGAGTCCTAATGGTGAGTACTTTATTCAGCTTGGACTTTTTAAGGATAAAGCGAATGCGGATGCGTTTTTAGATTCTCTTAAGTCTGGATCGATTCCTGCCAAGGTGTTTACTGATAAGGGCTTGTATTTTGTGCAAGCGGGGCCTTATTCTAATAAAGATGAAGTTTTTCAGGTGCGGTCTCGTTTACGTACACATTTTCCACAATCGTATATTGTCATACGCTAATATTATTAGAGTATAAAAGAACCGACAGAATCAATAAAAGGTTGATATATGCAAGACAAAAAAATTTTTGATACGATAGATGGGCAAAAAAATGCGAGACCTAAACTCGCGTATTTTCCGTGGGATTTTGTAGGGCAGGTAAAGAATATTTATCCTGAATATGATTTTGTCCCTTTCCATCGTGCTTTGTTACAAAAAGAAAAAATCAAAATTCTTGTTGGTTTTAAGGGAAAAAATTCCTTTTTAGCAAGATTATTTGGTTTTCAGTTTTGGACATTGCATGAAGGTTTGTATCGTTTGTCTGGACATAAGCCTTGCTCTTTTATTTTAGAAAGATTTGGTAATTATACCGATGCTCGCCATGCTTCTGAATGGGAAGAATGGATGCTTTCTATTCCTGCGCTTTTGTCGACTTTTGAGCGAGTAGATAGAGATTTATTAGATGTGTTTTCAGAGGGGAATTTACCTCTTTTAGAAAAAGAATTGTCTCATGACGGCTCCCGTGATTTACCGAGTGATATCAATAAAAATGGAAAAGCTTCTGAAGGAAGCGGCGGCGAAAACGATGATGATGCTACCGATACGCAAAAGCAAGAATCACCTGCCCACGAATTTTCTTCTTTTATGCGAAATGTTTTAAGGCGTTTGCCGAGTGCTTTTCCTGCTTTAGCTCCCCACGATAGGGAAGAAGCAAAGGAACTTGTGGATTCGCTTTTGGCTTACCGCCTTAGTTCTGACCGATATGCTCCCGATGCCTCTCCTTATCAATTGTCGACACCATCTGGTCGTAAACGAGTTCTTATTATTGATGAAGAGCATATGGGGAAAGGGGACTTGCGCAAGGTTCTTGCCACTGAGCGATCCTTTGTGGACATGCTTGAAAGTGCTAAGAAGGAGCATTCTGGTGCTGCCTTTTTTCTTTTAGAACCAAAATCAGTGCGTAGTAATAAAAAGAAAGGGTATTTACGAAAACTTGCGGAAGCTAATGGCGTTAAAGTATTGAGTAATGATGTTTCTTCCATTTCCATACTTGAGCAGGCAGAAGTTGTTTATACTGTAAGCTCATATTTAGGTGTGGACGCGATTTTTCTAGGTAAGAAAGTAAATTGTTTTGGTATGCCTTTTTATGCTGGCTGGGGTTTGACGAAAGATAAAATACAAATAGATAGACGTAATGTGAAGCGCAGTAGAGAAGAATTTTTTGCGGCTTTGTGTTTGTTTTTTACAAGATATCGCCACCCTATAACGGGGGCATCTTGTTCTTTTCAAGAGATTTTACGTTTTATTATTTTGCAAAGACCGCTGCCTATAGAGCTTGACCGTTATATCGCTTGTATCCATTTTGACGGTAACTTGAAGTCTTTCTGCCAACGCTTTTTTTCTCATTCTCGTTTGTCGTTTACGTCTCAAGAAAAAGGGATTATTGCGGCAAAAGCGAATAAAGGTATGATTTTTACAGCGAAAGAACCTGATGATGCGATGCGCAAGGCGTGTGGTTCTGTGCCTCTTGTTTTTGTTAGTATGGGGGTTCTCGATAGGCTTTTAGGTAAAGAAAAACTTATTTCTCTTAGCCTTGAAGGCGGAGCGTACCCTACTCTTGAGCGGATTTTGCAGAAAGTAAAGCCTAGTGAACAGGATTTATTAAGGGCTCGACTTTTTAGACAATACTTGCGAGAAATTTCTGCTTTCCGTACCCATTATAATTTTAATCATGTACCAAAAGAGAAAAATATTATTTTACTTATTGGTAATGTGCTTTTAGCGCCTGATAAACTTGACGCTTTGAAAAAGAAGGGTGCGGCTTCCGTTTCCTCTGAGGGTGAATTTGGCAATTTAGATGCTAAGGGTCTTCCTGTTCACTCTTTTTCTTCGCCTTTGTCGGACGATGCGGCGCTGATTGAACGTGTTCGGGAACTGAGAAAAGACGCCCATATTATCTATTGCCCACAAGTGGAAGGTATGAACGTGCCTGAGGCTATTTTGAAACTGGTGGACGATATAAAACCATATGCAAAACCGTCAGATTTTATTCCTCTTTCTGTTCTTGGCATATCCGCTAACACTTGCGGAGCAGCGCCTGAAGACGAGGAAACTATTGACTCGACGGGTGATGTGCCTGCTGATAGTTCTGCTGATAGTTCCGCTTCTGGAATGTCAATAGGTGGAAAAAGTGATACGTATTCTGATATAAGTCCAGCTTTTATTATAGATGAAGATGTGGAATGTTTGCCTAATTTTAATGGTGCAGATTTCACAAAATGGAGCCGTAAGCATATAGCTTCAAAGCGTTTTCTTGAAAAAGCGCATAGCATGACAAAAGTCAACGGGCAATTTTGTCTTTTGTATTTTCCTATCCATGAAGTGAGTGGTCATGCCGTTGAAGTGCATACATATGATTCTTATTTAGGACTCGATGCGCTTTCTGTTTCTATGGACGTGTTTACGTACGGCTTGCCTTTTTATGCAGGCTGGGGGCTCACGCATGATGTGGCAAAATTCCCTATGCGGACTCGCCCTATGACGACAGAAAGTCTTTTTGCGGGTGCTTTTATTTTGCAACCACGATATTTTGATTATGTGAACGATATTTTTTGCGAACCTGGGAATGCGCCTTATTTGTTGACCCGTGATAGTGAAAAAGAAATGCAATAAAATTTAAAATAGTGACGATACATTTTAGACAGTGTTAACAATGTAAATGACAAGGAAATTAGAGGAGGTTCTTAGAATGGCAAAAGCTCTTTATATAAGTGCAACGGATGAACGTTCAGGTAAATCAGCGGTAACACTAGGGCTTATGCGCCTTTTGATTGGGCGTGTAGGGAAGGTAGCGTTTTTTCGCCCTATTATCGAAGAAACAGCAGGCTATGACCCTGAATTGACTTTGATTAATGAATATTTTGGTTTAAATGTTCCTAAAGAAGATTGTTTTGCTTGCACAGTTGATCAAGCACGTCGCTATATTAATTCTGGACAAATGAGTGTTCTTATGGACACTATTTTGAGTAAATATAATAAGTTAGCAAGTGAATATGACTTTGTTTTATGCCAAGGGACAGACTTTTTAGGTAAGAATGCCTCTTTTGAGCTTGAGCTGAATGCGGATATTGCAGGAACGCTTGGCGTGCCTGTAATGCTTGTTCACCCTGCGCTTATTCGTTCATCTGAAGAAGTTCAAGTGGGGGCAAGTACTGCGGTTGACGTTTTTCATCATAAAGGGCTTGAAGTTGTTTCTCTTGTTATCAATCGCACAAAATTTAGTGATATTGAACGTGAAGAGATTCTTGATGAATTATCTCAAATTTTTGAGACAAAATTTGAAAAGAGCCCTCTTATTCATATGATTCCTGAGAATGCAATTTTGGGTCATCCTTCCATGCGTGATGTAGCAAAGAATTTGCATGCTACAGTGCTTTATGGGGAAGATTGTCTTATTGACCACCATGTGGATGATTTTCTTATTGCGGCGATGCACCTTGGTAATTTCTTGAATTTTATCCATGCAGGGCATTTGATTGTTACTCCTGGAGATAGAGAAGATATTTTGCTTGGAGCTATTACGGGAAGTATTTCAAAGGCGTATCCTACAATAAGTGGTGTGATTTTAACGGGAGATATGCTTCCTTCACCTTCTATTCGTCGCCTTTTAGATGGTATGCAGAATATGCCTGTGCCTGTACTTGCTGTAAAAACGAACACCACAGAAACAATTCTTGCTTTGAATTTACTTAGAGATCGCATTGATCCTGACGATACTCGCAAAGTACATATGGCGCTTGGTACTTTTGATCGTTATGTGGAAGTGGAAGCATTGGCCACACGCATTGTTGACAAAAGTGCTACTCGTATGACACCTCGTATGTTTGAGTATACGCTTATGGAGCAAGCACGAAAATTCCCTATGCGCATAGTTTTACCTGAGGGCGCAGAAGAAAGAATTTTACGTGCAGCAGAAGCTTTGCGTTCCCGTGCGACGGCAAAAATCATACTTATTGGTGAAGTGAATACTATCGAGAATAAAGCTATGAGCCTTGGTATTTCTCTGAATGGTATTACTATTATTGACCCTGCTACGTATCCAAAATTAGACGAATACGCTGCAACCTATGCAGAATTGCGTAAGAAGAAGGGCATTAGCCTTGAAGAAGCGCATGACCGCATGCTCGACCCAACCTATTTTGGTACTATGATGGTGCATCAAAATGATGCTGATGGTCTTGTTTCTGGTGCGGTGAATACAACAGCGAATACTGTCCGCCCTGCACTTGAATTTATTAAGACAAAACCTGGTTTTTCTATTGTTTCTAGTGTGTTTCTCATGTGTCTAAAGGATAGAGTGCTCGCTTTTGGTGACTGCGCTATCAATCCTGACCCAAGTGCAGAACAATTGGCTGATATCGCCATTGCATCGGCTGAGACAAGCGCTATTTTCGGGCTTGATCCTCGTATTGCTATGCTTTCTTATTCCACAGGAACGTCAGGAAAAGGCGAAGATGTTGATAAGGTTATCGAGGCAACAAGAATCGCTAAAGAAAGAGCTCCAGAACTTCTTTTAGAAGGTCCACTGCAATACGATGCAGCGATTGACCCAGAAGTGGCAAAGAAAAAAATGCCGGATAACCCTGTTGCAGGAAACGCCTCTGTCTTTATTTTCCCAGATTTAAATACAGGGAATAATACCTATAAAGCGGTGCAAAGAGCAGCAGACGCTGTGGCTATTGGGCCAATTCTACAAGGACTTAGAAGACCAGTGAACGACCTTTCAAGGGGTTGCTCTGTTGTGGATATTATTAATACAGTTGCTATCACTGCCATTCAAGCCCAAGCAGAAAAGGGTCTGAAATAACAGTATAACGAGTAAAGAGTACGATAAAATCCCACATGATGTTTTTTGAGCAAATCGAGAATATTCATGTGGGACTTGAGTGAGCGGAGCGTCTTATCCATTGATGAAGGACTTGCAATTCCTCTAAGAAAATAAACCTGAAGATAAGGTGTAGGCACGTCTTTCCAAGTATTTTTTTAGGGAGTTAACTCCCTGCCTTGCCTCCCTGCTTTGTCTCTCTGCCTTGTCTCTCTGCTTTGACTCTCTATTTGCGTCATTACTCGCCATGCTCGTAAACGCAAACGCCCTTTTGTCGCCTCTGGCAGGCAAGCCCCCCCCACATTACGTATTGTTTCCAAGTTTTGTTTACAAGAAATACTAAAATATGAGGTTTGCAGCCACACTACTCCAAATAAGATTAACTCGACAATCGATGAAGACTGTGAAATAATTCAACGTATTTTAGTTTTATGTATTCAAACATGAGCTAGTCTCGGAGCCCTTATATGCACACAAAGATTATCGCAACCGTTGGACCCGCTTCCTCCTCAAAAGATATTTTGGAGAGTCTAGCAGAAGCTGGGGTGAGTGTTTTTCGTCTCAATTTTTCCCATGGTAATAAAGAATTTTTTGCAGAGGTCATTACTTCTATCCGTGCTATTGAGAAAAATTTGGGTCGCCCAATTACGATTATGCAAGATTTATCTGGGCCGAAAATACGCATTGGGAACTTGCCTGATGATAAATATACTGTGAATATTGGCGACAGATTTCTGCTTGGTTCTTTTCAAACAGATAATGATGTACATCCGTATATTCCTTTTGAGTATGATGCTCTTCTTGAATCCCTTGAAATAGGGGATAGGCTTGTTCTTGCTGATGGTGGTTTAGAATTTTTTGTTGCACAAGTCCTTGAAAATAAACGCGCGATTATTGAATCTACTGGTTCTGGCATAATTACTTCTCGCAAGGGTCTTGCTTTACCTGGAAAAAGCATACCATTACCAGCGATTACGGAAAAAGATAAACTCGATTTAATGGTCGGTCTTGAGCTTGGCGTTGATGCAGTTGCTATTTCCTTTGTGCAAACTGTGGAAGATGTGAGAGAACTTAAACATCTACTCTATCAGCAGGGCTCAAAAATTCCTGTTGTGGCAAAGCTTGAAAGACAAAACGCCATTGATAATCTTGATGCTATTGTTGCAGAAGCCGATATTATTATGGTTGCAAGGGGTGACCTTGGGGTTGAATGTCCATTATCTTCCTTGCCTGGAATACAAAAGCATATTATAAGCACTTGTAATGCTATGGCAAAACCAGTTATAGTTGCGACGCAAATGCTCCTGTCTATGGTGCATAATCTTACGCCAACACGTGCTGAGGTGACAGACGTTGCAAATGCTGTTATTGATGGAGCAGATTGTGTTATGCTGTCAGAAGAAACCGCCATGGGAGATCATCCCGTGGAAACGGTTAAGTATATGAAAAGAATTGCGCAAGAAGCACAAGAATATTTAGTTAAAAATAGCATTTTGAGAGCTCCACAAGAAAGCTCTAGCCCTGCACAGTTTTTGGCATATGCCGCTTGTTTGCTTGCTGAGAAAAGTTCTGTTCATAGTCTTGCTGCTCATTCATTATCAGGAATGGCGGCACGTCAACTTTCTTCATGCAGACCAAGGCACATGATTTTTGCGCTTACTTCTGATAGTGCTGTCCTACACGCACTTAATTTTTCATGGGGAGTTTCTCCTGTACTTGTGCAGGACGAGACAGAAAGCAGTCATTTACTTCGTGTGGAAAATTATCTTAATACAAATTCCACTATTCCTATTGGGGCAGAAACCGTTATTACTGCTGGAGAGCCATCTCCTGGATCGGTTAACCGCGGAACTAATTTGGTAAAAATATTCAAAAAATAGGTAAAAGATGAAAAAACGTCCACTGAGCGGTTCTATCGACGAAGAATATTATCCAATAAGCCTAGAAATACTATCAAGTTTTCCAAAATATAGGCCTTCTGTGAATCTCTACGTTTTTGAAGAAGAAATAAAGCAATTGTACCCTATTGCGGTTAAAGACCACCGTCTTACCAATAAAAAAATAGAAGAAATTATAGAGGCATGTAAAGAGGGGAGACTCTTTGTGCCCCGTAGTGATCATCACATTTATGTACAGCACCTCGCAAAACAGGCTGATTTTGTTCTTATTGACCCTAATCTGAATATTTTAGAAATTATACAAATACTTTTTCAAGCATTATCCCTTAGGCTCAATGATCTTTTTGAGCAACCTTTACCTATTGTCTATGAACCTGCCTATACAGACCTTATGGTGTTTACCGAATATTTATGGCGTGATAAAGATAGAATAAAACAATTTATGCCAAAACTACACACGGGAAAAGATGACCCCATTTCGCATACGCTGAATGTGATAATAGTGGGGACATGGTTGTATTTTGAGTCAGAAAAAAAACCTGTGCGCAAAGTACTCGATAAAATTGTGCAGGGTCTCTTTTTACATGATATTGGATACGCTAAAATTCCTGCTTATATTTTAAATAAGCAGACAATGCTCACCAGAGAAGAAACAGATAAAATTGCTGCCCACCCACGAACGGGTGTTTTGCTTGCTCAGAAATTTGCGACATCGGTTGATGAAGTTAATCAAATAATTTTTCAGCACCATGAACGCCTTGACGGCAATGGCTATCCAAACCGTTTGGCTGGATCTGCTATTTCGGATTTAGGCTTACTGGCTGGCACAGCAGATGCTTTTTCGTCTATGATTACCGATAGAGTCAATACTCCTCGTATGAAAACTCTTGATGCGGCACAAGCTCTCTTCAAAGACAAAAACTTCCTTGCTAAGTACACGGGTCTTCTTTTGAATGGCTACGCTGGTGGCAGCTTCGATAATATATAGATTAAAATTTGTTTAGATATGATTTTATCTACTCACAGAGGAATGGCTCATTTTGGGCTGTTCCTTTTGTTTTTAAGCCTGATTCTACTATCTG
>CAMQVJ010000027.1 GCA_947038175.1 uncultured Desulfovibrio sp. | reverse complement strand
AAATCTTTTATTGAAAATTTGAAAGATTTCTCTTGCCTAAGTTGCGAAAACATGCAAAAAGATTAGTTCAACATTGTGTTCATATTCTTATGGACACCATTAAGTTAAGGAGAAAAGCACATGCCTAAAATGAAAACAAGCCGTGCTGCTGCAAAACGTTTTAGCGTTACTGGTAGCGGAAAATTCCGTCGCCGTCGCCAAAACTTGCGCCACATTTTGACTAAAAAGAGCCCTAAGCGTCGCATGGTTCTTGGTCAAAGTGCCTTGGTTGACCGCAGCAACGTAAAAGCTGTTCGTCGTTTGTTGCCTTACGCATAAACACTAAGCTCACCGAATTTCTGTTTATTCTTTTTGAATAAGCACTGTATGAACATAAGCACTTCACTGGCATGATCTCCGCCTCGTGAAGTTGATTTGGAGGTTTTCCATGCGCGTAAAGAGAGGTCTTGTTAGCCATCGTAGGCACAAGAAATATTTGAAAATGGCAAAAGGCTTCCGTGGTGGTCGTTCTCGTTTGTATCGTACAGCTCGTGAAGCTGTTGAACGTTCACTCGTTTATGCATATCACGGTCGTAAACTTCGTAAACGTGATTTCCGCAAATTGTGGATTCTACGTATCAACGCAGGTTCACGCCTCAATGGTCTTTCCTACTCACGTTTTATTCATGGCTTGCAACTTGCTGGTGTTATCATCAATCGCAAAATGCTCGCTGACCTTGCAGTACGTGAAAAAGCCGACTTTGCAGCCCTTGTGGAATTAGCTAAAGCTAAAATTGCTTAGATTCTCCCACACTTAATGCAATATTCCTAAGTTGTGTTTCCTAAATAAAACAAAGAAACACAGCTTAAAATAAAAAGCAGAGTAAGCTTATAACGCTTATTCTGCTTTTTTGCTATAAACCATACTATCTACGAGAAAAATCATGGATATTCAAAGCCAACTACAAAGTCTTGAAAAACAATTAGCGGACGCTCTTCAAAATATTGAATCCCTACAGGATCTTGACACGCAACGTGTGAACTTCCTTGGAAGAAAAGGGCATCTTGCACAAATCATGTCTCGCTTGCCAGAACTTTCTCCAGAAGAAAGACCACTCTTTGGACAAGCCGCCAATGCCATAAAAACAAGCCTGACTCAAATGCTAGATGAACGCAAAATATTTATGGAAAACGCTAAAGAAGCGTCCCTACTTGCTAGCTTTGATCCTTCTATTCCTGGCCGTGCGCCTTGGAACGGCTCCCTACACCCCATCACAAAAGCCATGGAAGAAGTTTGCTCCGTTTTTCAAAACATGGGCTATGAAATTGTTGTAGGCCCCGAAGTTGACACCGATTTTCACTGCTTTGAAGCTCTCAATATGCCTCCAGAACACCCAGCTCGTGATATGCAAGACACCCTTTATATTCAAGATAAAGTCGTGCTTCGCACCCACACCTCCACCATGCAAATCAGAACCATGCTTGAACGCAAACCCCCAGTAGCAATCATAGCTCCAGGCAAAGTGTATCGCAGAGATTCTGACGTTACGCACACACCCATGTTTCACCAAATAGAAGGCCTACTTGTCGATAAAAATGTCACCATGACAGATTTACGAGGCACACTCACAGCCTTTCTACGTGCCGTCTTTGGCTCAAACACAAAAGTACGTTTTCGCCCAAGCTTCTTCCCCTTCACTGAACCAAGCGTTGAAGTCGACATGTCCTGCACCCAATGCGGTGGCAAAGGACATCACAAAGATGGCTCACCATGCCGTATCTGCAAAACAACTGGCTGGCTAGAAATTCTAGGAAGCGGTATGGTTGACCCCGCCGTCTTTGAATCCGTAGGCTACGATCCAAAAGAAATCTCAGGCTTTGCCTTTGGACTTGGTGTCGAAAGAATCGCTATGCTCAAATACGGCATAAACGACCTACGCATGAATTTTGAAAACGATGCTCGCTATTTAGCTCAATTCGCTGGCGCATAACGACATTGACTAAGTGGGGTTTCACTATTTTGACTAAATGGGGCTTTGCCCCATGCCCCAGTAAAGGGCATGATGCCCTTTACAATCCCCCTATAAAAATTACTTCGTAATTTTTTAGTGAGTATTGATGTCTCCTTAATCAGGGAATACATCTTTGATAAAAAACAAAACTTCTCATTTATATATGTGGGGTTGGGGAGTTCAACTCCCCAAGAAAAAAAGAAACAAAACGAAACTTCTCATTTATTATTGTTTACAATAATAAATATATGAGGGGTGCGGGGGGATCATCCCCCCGAAAAAAAAAGAAAAAAATATATAGGACAACGCTATGTTATTGAGTCTAAACTGGTTACGTCAATTTGTGCCTTATACAGGAACAGCGCAGGAGCTTGGGGATCGTCTTACTATGCTTGGTTTGGAGCTTGAGGAGATAGCCCGTCCTTTTGATGCTATAAAAGAAATTGTTATTGGCAAGGTGCTCACCTGCGAAAATCACCCTGATTCTGATCACTTGCATGTTTGCAGTGTAGATATTGGAGCAGAGGAAGCGGTTGATATTGTGTGTGGTGCGCCTAATGTTGCGGCGGGTCAGATTGTACCTGTTGCGCCTGTGGGTTCTACTATGCCTGGCGGTATGCAGATTAAAAAGACAAAACTTCGTGGAGTTCCGTCCCATGGCATGATTTGTTCTGAGCGAGAGCTTGGGCTGAGTGATGATCATTGTGGCATCATGGTGCTTTCTGAAAATGACCGTCATGGTAATCCTTTCAAGCTTGGCTCTTTGTTTGTAGACGCTATGGAAGTTGACCAAGAAGTTTTGGACATCAGCATCACGCCTAACCGTGCGGATTGCCTTTCCGTTTTGGGACTTGCTCGCATGGTTTCTGCCGCCTATGACTTACCGCTCACCCTGCCTAATGGCGATGTGAAGGCAAAAGAGCAAGGCGCAGACTGCTCACAAGAAATGCGCATTGAAATACGTGACGCTGAATTCTGCCCTGTTTATACAGGACGACTCATTGAAAATTGCAAAATAGAAAAATCACCATATTGGATTCGTTACCGCCTGCACGCTGTTGGTATTCGTCCCATTTCCAATGTGGTTGATATGACAAATTATATACTTATGGAGCTTGGGCAACCACTCCACGCTTTTGATGCAGATATCCTCAAAGGGAAGAAAATCATTATTGAGCGTGCATCTGATGGTCAGAAATTCACAACATTAGACGGACAAGAACGTGTATTGCAAAGCAATGACGGGCTTATCTGTGACGCAGAAGGCGCTATTGCTTTAGCTGGTGTCATGGGCGGACTCAATACAGAAATCACTGAAAATTCCACAAATGTCTTTTTAGAATGCGCCCTTTTCCAACCAGCAAGTGTTCGCCGCACGGCTCGTCGCCTTGTTCTTAGCAGTGATTCTAGTTACCGCTTTGAGCGTGGTGTTGACCAAGAAGGCATGGACTTTGCTCGTGACAGAGCAGCGTATCTTATCAATTACTATACGGGCGGCACTATCCGCACAGGCGTATGTAAACACGAAGCAAAACCTTTCAGCCCTGCAAAAATTTCTTTCCGCCCTACTCGCCCTCAAGCGGTGCTTGGCATTGAAATTTCAGAAGCTTTCTGTGAAAAAGTACTCACCAGTTTGGCGTGCACTATAGACAAAAGCAATGCAAGCGAATGGATAGTTTCTGCCCCTGGCCGACGCTATGACCTCACTCGTGAGGCGGATCTTGTAGAAGAAATCGCCATTTTCAGCGGTGTGGACAATATGCCTGCAACACTGCCAAGCCTCAGCCATAATTTAGAAGACAAAGCTCGCCCTGAAAATCGTCATAGTTTCATCATGCGTGCAAAACATTTCATGGCAGGTCTTGGCTTAAATGAAGCCATCAATTACAGCTTTGTTGGCACAAAAGATTTAGACACACTTAATCTTCCACAAGAAGACCGTGTTATCATTATGAACCCCCTCACCGCAGATCAAGACGTGCTCCGCACTCACTTAGCGGCAGGTATTTTGCAAAGCGTGCGACACAATATTGCACACGGTGCCAACGGTTTGCGACTTTTTGAAATCGCTCACACCTTCCACAAAGACAGCTCAAGCAAAACTTCCGTAAGAGAATGCTTACACCTCGTACTCGCCCTCTACGGAAACCGCTACGACAGCGCGTGGGCGCACGGTGAAGAAGAAGTCGATTACACCGACCTACGTGGGCAAGTGGATCATTTCTTTGCAAACTTCTTGCATCTTGATGCCCCAATCCTCAAAAAACTCGAATCTCACCCCTATCTCGCTCCAGCAGTGGAACTCTCCACACAAGACGGCACAATAGTAGGCGTCATGGGGCGTGTACAAAAAAATATCGCCGACGAATATTATGCGAAAAAAGCCATTTGGCTTGCAGATTTCAACCTCGATATTTTAGAAGATTATGCACGTGGAAAGACACCAGCCTTCACACCATTACCAGTCTACCCTGCCGTGCGACGTGACATCACGTTTATTTGCCCAAACACCACACAAGTGAATGAAGTGGAAAACGCAATCACAGCCGCAAAAGGCAAGCTATTCCAAAAGGTAGAACTGCGTGACATCTACGTCCCCAAAGACTCAGAAGAACGAAACATCACCTTTAGAATCACCTTCCAATCTGCTGAAAAAACCCTCGAAGACAAAGACGTCGACAAAGAAAGAGAAAAAATAGCCGCCAGTGTCATCAAAGAACTCGGAATACGTATATAATAAAAGTTTTTTGTTTTTTTGTTTTTTTGTTTTTTTGGGGGAGTTGAACTCCCCCAAACCCCCACATATGGGGTCTATTTATATGAAAGTCTTTGCTCATTTTTATTTATTACTAGAAAGACTCTTCACAGAAAATAATTATTTTCTGTGAAGAGTCTTTCATTTTTTAGATTAATGTATCCCGAATTGCAAAAAAATAAGTATATAATAAAGAATAGCCAAAACTTCTCATTTATTATTGTTTACAATAATAAATATATGAGGGGTTCGGGGGGATCATCCCCCCGAAAAAAAGAAAAAGAAAGAAAAAAAGAAAATATCGCCTTAGTGTAAAACAATTCCTTCATACCAGTAGAATACTGTGCTTTCTTCTTGCCATGTTATTGTGGGTAGTCCTGCTTTTCTGCATAGTTGTTCAAAAGTTTCTTGTAAGTTCCAGCCTTGTTCAAGGGGAACTTGTGGCAAGAAAACAGATTGCCTCCCGTGCGCTTCAAGCATTATGCCATGTTTACCAAGCACAATATCTTCCTTGCGTGGGCAAACAGAAAAGGGACCAAGTATCGTGATATCAAAATCAATATAGGGGAGTTCTTTTTCGAAAATCGGTAAAAATCGGGTATCTTCCATGGCGGCGCTGTATGCCATATTAACAATCGTGACCCATAAGGGGTATTGCGCCTGCATCATGCCTATGCAACCACGTAATTCTTTCTCAATTGGGTGATTTTTTTCTACTTCTTTATTTTGTGGTTCTTTCGCTTCCTCTTTTTCCTCTTGGGGATTAAGAAAATACGTGACAAAAGCCCCCATTTTCTCCTGTAAAATACCCGTTGGAAGAGAAGGAATATCAGCATCGCTTAATCGTCTTTTTTCAAGCACGGCAGTGCTAAGGGTAAGCTTCACAAGCTCAAATAAAACTTTTTTTTCTGCATCAGATATCGTAATATTCATAAAACTACCTCTAAAATAAAAAAGGACAAAAGCGTTAACTATTGTCCTTATTTGATATTAAAAACCTCTTTCAAGAGGCGGATAAATCATGGCACCAAGGGGATATCGTTCATCATGCTCTACCCCTAAAAACGTTGCTTTTGGAGTATGTTGTGAGGAGTTTCCTTGCGTATTTTCTGTGGAATAAATGAGGCTTGGAATTGCCGTATTATCTGCCGTATTATCTGCTATGGCATCTTCATTGCAAGGCAGTAGATGCACTGTATGCCCTTGAATATTGAGGCGATTTTGCGAAAGCCACTGGAGCGCTTGCACATATATTCTATGTTCAAGGGCGTGTATTTTATTCTGCAAATCTTGTTCGGTATCGTCCTGATCGCAAGGCACAATACCTTGAATAATAATAGGCCCAGCGTCCATTTCTTCACTCACAAAATGCACAGAGCAACCAGAAAATTTAACCCCATAATTAACAGCGTCCCGTGCCCCATGCGCACCAGCAAAAGAGGGCAAAATCGCAGGGTGAATATTAAGCACACGCTGGGGAAATGCGTTGAGAAAATGAGGGGTCACCATGCGCATATACCCTGCCATAGCTACGGTATCTGCGCCGTGCTCCCTAATAACTTCACACATTTTTTTATCAAAATCTTCACGAGAAGCAAAAGCTTTGTGGTCAAGACAGCAAGTCGCTATACCAAACTTTTTGGCTCTTTCTAAAACCTTTGCATCTAAACGATTAGAAAACACAAGACGAATATCTGCGTCTAAAATCCCTTGTTCCACAGCTTCAAACATAGTTTGCGCATTACTGCCACTACCTGAAGCCAAAATTGCTAATTTTAAACCCATTGTTCGTCCTCTTATTTTTCTTTAAACCTTATATTTTGTTAATACCAAGTTTCAATAAAGAAGTATAATAAGGTGAACTCATATCCACATCAGGGCAGAAAAAACCTGTCATATCAGCTAATAAGGCAGGAATTGTGAAATCTTTTGGCTCAACGCATGGTTCAAAAGAATATTCACGAAGCGTCGCTGATGTAATAGGGCCAATGGAAGCGAAACGTAACTTTTGGCATTTCTTGAGTACATCTTGTGGAATATTATCCATAAAATTACGCACAGTGGATGAAGAAGCGAAAGTGATACAATCGATACTATCTTCTTCCAATGCTGCCATTAATTTTTCCTTATCACCTGTTGCAAGAACAGTTCTGTACGTAGGCGCAATATCCACATGCGCTCCGTGCTCACGTAAAACATCTGGAAGCACTTCACGTGATTCAAACGCACGAGGAATAAGAATATTCGCGCCTTTTATACCAAGAGCACAAAGCCCCTCAGCAACAGATTCTGCCACAAAAGTTTCAGGAACAAAGTCAGGAATAATACCTAATTTCTCTACTTCCTTACGTGTCACAGGGCCAATAGCAGCTACCTTTGCATGGGCAAAAGCTCGGCTATCTTTACCTAAATGACGTAAACGCTTTGCAAAATATTGAACACCATTCACGGAAGTGAAAATAATCCATTGATATTTATCAAGCCCTTGAATAACTTTGTCAAGTTCCGCATATTCTTCCATTTCTTCAATAGAAATAGTAGGATATTGAATAACATTCGCACCAAGGCTCATAAGCATAGATACCATGTCACTGGACTGCTCACGGGAGCGAGTCACCACAATAGAGCGCCCAAACAAAGGACGTGCTTCATTCCAATTAAGCTTGTCTCTCAAGGAAACCACATGCCCCACAACAATTACAGAAGGATTTGTAAAGCCTTCACGCAAAGCCGCCGCAGGCAAATCCTCAAGGCTTGAATCGAGGGAGCGCTGATTAGGCATAGTGCCCCAGTGAATAAGCGCCGCAGGGGTTTTTGGATCCATACCTGCTTTAATCAAATTCTTTGAAATATCAGGCAAGTTCTTCATACCCATAACAAAAACAAGAGTAGAAGCGCTTTTTGCCAAGGCGTCCCAATTATGCACAGAATCTGGCTTTGTAGGATCTTCATGCCCTGTAATAATAGTCACAGAAGAAGCGGCCGTTCTATCCGTAAGAGGAATACCAGCATAGGCAGGGCCTGCAATAGTACTACTTATACCAGGAATTTCGGCAAAAGGAACACCAGCATCATAAAGAGCTCTTCCTTCTTCGCCACCACGTCCAAAAATATAAGGATCGCCCCCTTTCAAACGGGCAACAATCTTACCTTCTTTTGCTTTAGCAACGAGAAGAGCGTTAATTCCCTCTTGAGGTAAAGCGTGATTGCCCGCAACTTTGCCCACATATATTTTTTCTGCATCAGGGCGAGCGTGACCAAGCAAAATATCACTGGCTAAATAATCATACACAACAACGTCAGCACGACTAAGAGCATCTAAACCTTTACACGTAATAAGACCAGGGTCACCAGGGCCTGCACCAATAAGATAAACAAACATTAAAGCCTCCAAAATATCAGACATCTATATATAATTGTATTTCTAAAAATAGGATTTTATGCCATTTCAAACTTTAGCAACGCAATAGTATACCCATTATTCGTCCCTAGTGCAAGTAATGTTTAGACAAGTTACAGTATAAACGGGCTTCGTTTATTTTGAGGGGTAAACCACGTTTTTTACTTTATTTCGTTCCTAAAAACGTATCTAAACACGCTCCTTTATCCGATGCACCCATATTGAGAACAAGAAAGAGAAATAAGACATTTTTTTGACAAAACCAAATAGATATCAAGCATTATCAAGGTACAAACGGTATGGCATACATATTGCAATGACTCTCATATATTTTAGAAAATACACACGTTATCTTTCTTAGAATAAACAACATTAAAAGATTTTACACACTATTTTTTTGATTCAAGATTCATAATATTTTGTTATTACAACAAGATAAAAGAAATACAGTTTATGAGGTAATCTTATGATTAAAAACGCCATTAGCCTTTCACAACCCCTAAATTCTCGTTCTTATCACGATTATTTATCTCAGAAAATGGTCAACCCAAAAGCGAACCAAGCACAAGCTAACCCTGCGCAAATACAGGGTATGCCAGAGCAAGCGCAAGGCGCAGGGGCTTTAGATACTTCTACATTTGCGTCTGAACTACGTTCACAAAAGACGGTTTCTGCACTTATGAATTTCAATAAAAATAGCGCTTTTCCGCCTACTCTCTCAGAGAGAGGGGCGAAGATAGACAAACAGGGCAATATTGCAATTCCTGATCCTAATAGCAATGCTGGCGTTCAAAAAAATGACGCTTCTGTAAACACGCTTCAAAATCAAGCCCCTACGCAAGCCGCACAAGGGCAGCACGTTCAAAGAAGTCAACAAATTAACGGGGCTAATGGGGCTACGGGGGCGCAAGGGACTCATCAAGTCCAAGAAGAGCAAGTGCTCAGCAATCCCGCCCAAAGACCAGTCACACCAGAAGTAACAGAAAGAAATATAGGCATCCCTATTAATGGGCGCAGTCAATTACGTGCTTTAGCAGGAGACGCTGAAAATTCCATGCCTTTGAATGGTATGCGAGTTTTTGCTCTTGATGAGCGATCTTTAGGGGTATTGAGTAAAATTACAGAGAAAAAAGCATTAACCCCTCTCGGCAATACCGATCTTCATACACTCATGAAGCAAGAACGAGACATGAATAAAGCTATCACTCCTCAAGATAAATCTTCAGCGATGGAAGAAAATCAGAAAATAGCACAGGAGAAATCCCCTTCCCTCATCGGGTCACTCGCCGCACAATATGAATCTTCCACTAAGGGAAGTTCCGTTATTGGCTATGATAGAAACGGCGGCACTTCCTATGGAACGTATCAAATTTCATCAAGAGCAGGTTCATTTGATTCCTTTCTGAATTTCTTAGATAAGCAAGCCCCTGAATGGGCAAACAAATTACGAGATGCGGGCAATGCAAACACGGGTAGTCGTGCAGGGAAAGTTCCAGACACATGGAAGGCTTTATGTGCAGAAGACCCTAACAAAATGAAAAAGCTCGAACATGATTTTATCGTTGAAAGCCATTATGAACCCGTCGCCTCCTATGTGGAAGAAAAATGGGAAGGCAATATATCCCATGCATTGCGTGAAGTTATTTTTAGCACAGCCGTCCAGCACGGTGTCGGCGGAGCAAAGCAAGTGTTTAACCAAGCCTTCGCAGACACTCCTTTAAATACAGTCGCTATGGCAAGCAATGTAAACACAAAGCAAACGCAAGATAGCGCTATTTCACTTCTTATGAGTGGGAATAGCAGCGGCACAAAAATAGGCAAAGCGAGCAGCAAGGAAGGCTTAGAAGCACAAGAAGAACTTATTAGAAATGTGTACGCTCACCGAAGCACAAAATTCGGCTCTTCCTCTGCGCAGATACAAGAATCCGCTAGAAATAGATTTGTCCATGAACAAAAAGAAGCTTTAAGCATACTCACCTAAACGAAAAAACAAAGTCAAACGCTGTATATTATTATTCAACTTATGTGTTCAGTCCTTTTTTTACAACGCTTTATTTTATTTAGACATTACCTTAAATAAAGTATATCTAGATGTACTGTATAAACGAAAAAGTTTTATTTTGTTAACATAATCATTAACAAAACAGCATAGTCAAGTATACGTTTATAAAGGAAAAATAATGTCCACAGAATGTAAAGCACCAGAAAATTTATTTTGGTTATATGTTTCCCTTTGGTTAGCAGGTTTCTTTTCCCCTTTGCTTTATACGGGCTTGAATAATATTTTGCCAAGCGTCGCCATTGAATTTGGTGGGTCTGCCGCTACCATATCCTTTATTGTTGTTCTTTTTGCTTTTTCACAAGGATTTTTTGGGACTATCGGCGGAAGAATGAGCGAACTTTTTGGGCTCAGAAGAATGATGAGTATTGGTTTTATTATTTGCGCACTCACCCTTCTTGGTCTTTTCTTTTCCACAAATTTTCTTATGTTCAGTATTTTCCGATTCGCCCAAGGCATTGGAACGGCGCTTCTTATTAGTTGCAGCACTATGATAGCTGTGAACGTCACACCAATTCATAGGCGTGGCGCTATTTTAGGCATGCTTGTGAGCGCAGCTTACCTTGGCATTTCCCTTGGGCCGCTTATTGCTGGTGCGCTTGCTACATTTTTTGGCTGGAAAATGTTTTTTATTATTTTGCTTATCCCTTGCTTAGGTTGCCTCGTCCTTTTCCGTCATACTTTGAGTACAGAGTGGTGCACTCTTGAGGGTGAAGATTTTGACACAAAAGGCGCGATTTTATTAGGACTTGGGCTTGGATTTATTTCCTTTGGGGCAGGGCTTTACCCGAACCACTCTTCGTTTGCTCTGCTTGTTCCTGTGGGTATTGTCTTCACGTATTTTTTTATTCGCACGCAAAAACGAGTAAAATACCCTGTTCTTAATTTGGATATTTTCACCAAGGCAAAAAGCTTTCGATTGGCTATTATCGCCATTTTTGTGAATTACGGTTCCATGGGGGCTGTGGTTTATTTTGCCACTATGTATTTTCAACAAGCACGTGAATTCACCCCTTTTATCGTAGGCGTCTTCCTTCTTTTTAGAAGCTTTGCTCAGTTCGCCTTTTCCCCTTTTGCAGGTAGATTAGCGGATAAAATACACCCTGAATATATTGTCATCACAGCCCTTAGTATTTGCACCGTGGGCATAGCTGCTCTTGCATTTTTAAATACAGAAAGTAACCTTTATTATATTGCATTTCTTCTCTTTCTCATGGGCATAGGGATAGCAACATTTGCAGCCCCTTCCACAGTATCAGCGTTAAGGGACGTGGAGAAAAATCAAATAGGAATCGCATCAGCCATCACAGGGGCAGGCAGAAGTATGGGAATACTTTTTAACCAGCTCATTGTGTCTATCACAATATCGTATTATCTTGGAACAAAAGAAGTAACACCTGAAACTGTGCCTCTTTTTCTAGGTTCCATGAAGGCTTCTTTGCTTATTCTTTCCAGCTTCAATTTTCTTTGCCTTTTGGCCTATATCAAATTCACCATGCGAATTCTAAGAGAAGAAAAAGAAGCTCTCAAAAACGAAGAATAGTATTAAATTTATACGTATCTTTTGATTTATTCCCCTTTCAATTTAAATTCTCTATTATATAGACTAGAAAATTATTTCAAAAGGGTGTATTGTCTCTTAAATCATTAAGTCACTTGGCTGGAGCGTATGTCTAATAAAGTATACAGAATTGGTGAAGCTGCAAAGCTTTTAGGTGTGAAAACCAGCGTCTTACGTTTTTGGGAAGAGGAATTTTCTCAAATTCGCCCTAAGCGTACAGACAAAGGCCAACGCTATTATTCTGAAAAAGACATGGAAGTTCTCATGCGTATTCGTGGATTATTATACGAAGAAGGCATGACCATAAGCGGTGCGCAAAAAGCTCTCAAAAAGCCACATGACGGCACATATGATGCCACATATAACGCCACTGCCAATACCTCTGCTGCAAGCGCACAAAATAATAAGAACACCGCTGTCAGCAACACCCATCACGATGATAATTCTCATATAGCAGAACACAATAAGCAAGGCGAAAGCCAAAATTTGCCCCATGAATCCGCTCAAAATCTGAGCCACAACATAAGCCACAATACAGCTCAAAATCCACAGGTAAATTTAACAGGGCTTACACCTGAATTTTATCCACACACAGCACAAACAGACAGCATGCCCACCCCTCGGGTTTTGACTGCTGGTTTTCCTGATTGCGAACACTGTGAAGAAAACGCCTATCTCAGTTCCATGAATGCCACTTTGCAAGAAAACATGGAATCTACAGTGGAAAGCACCGTGCAAGCAAAAATTCAAGCAAGTTTAGCGACGCAAGCGCAATATAAAAACAGCCTTCTTGACGTACAAAATGAACTTCAAGATTTACTCGCTCTTTTATCAACTGCGCCATCTGCCCGTACTTAAAATACTTAGCTGTGTTTCCAATTTGATTTTTTTGGGGGAAAGAGAACTTTTTTGAAAAAAAGTTCTCTTTCCCCCAAGCCCCCCATCTCTCAAAAAACTTTAATATACCAAACCATTATGGTCGAGAAAGACATTGGTCAAAATTTTATTAATTGAGAAATACAAGCTAGTGAAAAAAAGATTTGCAATTGAATAGAGAACAAGGCAACATACGCAAACAGCAGAAGATATCACGTTGTTTTTATGATGAGTTTGCCTCTTAAGTAAAAAACTCTCCACCAAGAAACATGATATTTTTGGAAAACCTCATATTTTAGTGTTTTTTTGTAAATTTTCTTTGCAAGAAGCGCATAACATAGGGGCTTGCCTACCCAAGGGGCGACACCGCCGTTTACGAGCAGGGCAAGTAATTACGCAAATAGAGAGCCAAGGCAGGGAGTCTACTCCCAAAAATAAAAAGTAAATTGGAATTACGTGTGCTAAGAATACATGTGAGACCATTGCCGTAAAATATACTTCTAAAAGTGGAACTTTTCTTTATGATATTATCCCCATCATTATTGTCAGCGGATTTTGGTAATTTGCAGAATGTCTTAAAAGACCTCGAAAAATCGGGGATAGACTGGGTTCATTGGGACGTTATGGACGGTAATTTCGTGCCTAACATTACCTTTGGTCAGCATGTCATTAAAATGCTTCGTAAGTCATCAAACCTTTATTTTGATACACATCTCATGATTGAAAATCCAGAGCGCTATATTGCTGACTTTGCCGATGCTGGTGTAAATATGCTCACCATTCATGCGGAATCCACTCGCCATATTCAACGCACTTTAGCGGAAATTCGCCGTCACAAGATGCACGCTGGCATAGCTCTGAACCCTGCGACCCCACTCAGCACTTTAGAATATATTTTAGACGACATCGACATGGTACTACTCATGAGTGTGAACCCTGGTTTTGGTGGGCAAAGTTTTATCCCTGCCACCTATGAAAAAATTCGCAATCTAAAAAATATGCTTGGTGATCGTAAATGTCATATTCAAATTGATGGTGGAGTGAACCCTGAAAACACAAAAGCACTCACAGAAGCTGGTGCAGATGTGCTTGTTTCAGGTTCTGCTTTTTTTGCACACCCACCCTTTGATAAACGCCATGCACAATTTCAAGCCGCCGTGGCACAATAATTTTACCGCAGCACACAAAAGCCTTAATAGTATTTATCCTATAAAAAAAAGCATCATCAAACCCAATATATTTAGCTATACTAAAGGAAAAACAATGGAACTACGTAAACACTACGCCCATGCACTCCGAGCCCTTTCTATGGACGCAATCAACAAATCAAAATCAGGACACCCTGGTGCACCCATGGGCATGGCAAATATGGCTGAAGCGCTTTGGCGCAACCATTTCAAGCATAATCCTCGTAATCCTAATTGGGTTAACAGAGACCGCTTTGTGCTTTCTAATGGACACGCTTCCATGCTTCTTTATAGCCTGCTTCACCTTAGCGGCTATGATCTTTCCATGGACGATATTAAAAATTTCCGTCAGCTCCATTCAAAGACTCCAGGGCACCCTGAAATCGACCGCACACCAGGGGTTGATATGGGAACAGGCCCACTAGGACAAGGGCTTGCTACCGCAGTTGGTATGGCGCTTGCTGAAAAAATGCTTGCAAACCGCTTCAACAGAATAAACCACCCAATAATGGATCACCGCACATGGGTTTTTCTTGGTGATGGTTGTCTTATGGAAGGTATTTCTCAAGAAGCCATTTCCCTTGCTGGCACATGGAAGCTCAATAAACTCACTGCTTTCTATGATGATAATAAAATATCCATTGACGGCGCCGTGGGCGGTTGGTTCACAGAAAATGTAGCCGCACGTTTTGAAGCTTCAGGCTGGCACGTTGTCGCCAATGTTGACGGACACGACCCGAAAGATATCGATGACGCCATCGAAGAAGCGCTTGCCGTCGATGACAAACCATGTCTCATAATTTGTCATACCACCATAGGCTACGGCTCGCCTACTAAAGCTGGACTCGCTTCCTGCCACGGTTCTCCTCTGAATTCAGAAGAAATTAAAGCAACTAACGACGCTCTTGGTTGGGATTATGGTTCTTTTGAAATTCCACAAGATGTTTATGAAGCGTGGAACGCTCACGAAAAAGGTCAAAACATCAACGACTCTTGGCAAAACGCTTTCAACATATACAAGGCAGAATTTCCCGAACTTGCAGAAGAATTTAACCGCCGCATGCAAGGCGATCTCACCAGCGAATTTACAAGTGCAGCAGACAAACTCATAGCTGACCTTCTACAAAAACAAGAACATATCGCCACCCGTGTATCTGGCAAAAAAGTTCTTGACGCAATAGCCCCTACCCTACCTGAACTCATTGGTGGCTCTGCGGATCTCACAGGTTCTGTCGGAACATTCCATGCCACATCAAGCTCCCTCACACCTAATGATTTTAGTGGTAACTATATCCATTACGGCGTGCGTGAATTTGGTATGAGCACAGTTATGAACGGGCTTGCCCTTTGTGGTTTTATCCCCTACGGCGGAACATTCATGGTCTTTTCAGACTACGCAAAGAACGCCATTCGTCTAGCGGCTCTTTCTAAACTGCGCAGTATTTGGGTACTCACCCACGACTCCATTGGTGTGGGCGAAGACGGGCCAACTCACCAACCAGTTGAACAAATCTCTGCCCTACGTCTCACCCCTAACGTCGATGTATGGCGCCCTTGCGACACCATAGAAAGTGCCATCGCATGGAAAAGTTCCATCGAAAACAAAAATGGACCAAGTTGCCTTGCCATGAGTCGTCAAAACCTCACACCGCAAGCACACAGCAAAGAACAAATTTCTGAAATCGAAAAAGGTGCATATATCCTCAGTGATTGTGAAGGCACAGCAAGCATAATCATCATAGCCACTGGCTCCGAAGTAGAACTTGCAACAAAAGCAGCAGATATTCTCACAGCAGAAGGCAAAAAAGTACGTGTAGTCTCCATGCCTTGCGCTGATGTTTTTGACAGACAAGACGACGCCTACAAAGAAAAAGTGCTTCCAAAAAATGTCCGTGCTCGTCTCGCTATCGAAGCAGCTTCCGCTGATTTTTGGTACAAATACGTCGGTATCGATGGCGCTATCATCGGCATGACAAGCTTTGGAGAATCCGCACCAGGCAACGTACTTTATGAATATTTCGGCTTCACCGTAGAAAATATCATCAAACAATCTAAAAAACTCCTAGGGGAATAAGCATGAAGGCCATCGAAACCACTAATATTGATCTAAAAAATAAAAGTGTTGTTATTCGTTGTGATTTAAATATTCCTATCAAAAATGGTATTATCACCAATGATAAGCGTATCCGCGCAGTGATTCCCTGCATCAAAAATGCAATAGAAAATAACTGTGCCATTATCATCACCTCCCATCTTGGGCGACCCGAAGAAGGTGTTTTTGAAGAGAAATTTAGTCTCGCTCCCGTAGCCATACATCTTGCCGAACTCTTAAATCATCCCGTACGATTCCACCCCTACGATCCCGATTTAAACGTAAGTGCTAAAAATGGCGAAGTTGTACTTCTAGAAAATCTACGCTTCCTCAAAGGGGAAAAGAAAAACAGCCCCGAACTTGGTGCAAAACTCGCAAGCCTTGGAGAAATATACATAATGGACGCCTTTGGTGCCGCACACCGTGCACACGCATCAACTGAAAGCGCCATTAGGCAAGCAAAAATCGCCGTAGCAGGCCCTCTCATGTGTGCAGAAATGGACGCAGCGACAAAAATATTATGCGCCCCAACTCGCCCACTTTACGCCATCATCGGTGGCTCAAAAGTTTCTACGAAAGCCTCTGTTCTTGAAAACCTTCTCAACTCCATCGATGGTCTCATCGTTGCCGGTGGCATAGCCAACACCTTCCTCCTTGCACAAGGACACAATGTCGGCAAATCCCTCGTGGAAGAAGATTTTGTTGAAGACGCAAAAAGACTCATCAGCATAGCAAAAGAACGCAACATCGACCTCCCACTCCCAAGCGATATCATCGTTGCCAAAGATATCGACGGCACAGGAAAACGAATCACAACCATAAACGACATCAAAGACGATGAAGCTATCTTCGATATCGGGCAAAAAACCTGCGAAAAATACGCCGAAATCCTCGGCAAAGCCAAAACCATAGTATGGAACGGCCCACTCGGAGTCTTCGAAAACCCTGCCTTCGAAAACGGCACAAAATACATGGCGGAATCCCTATCGCAAGCAAACGCATACACCATCGTTTGTGGCGGTGACTGCGTCGCAGCCGTCGAAGTATTTAATATGCACCAAGACATGGACTACCTTTCAACAGGCGGCGGCGCCTTCCTTGAAGTTCTTGAAGGAAAAACACTGCCCGCAGTAGCCGCGCTTGCCGACAGAGCAGAAGCATAAATATAAAGAGTAAGATTTTTTTTGTTTTTTTGTTTTTTTGTTTTTTGGGGGAGTTGAACTCCCCCAAACTCCCACATATATTTTTATATTTACTCGGTTTGTAGGTAAACGAAAACGACCGTGTCACCCGTTGGCTGGAAACCACATATATTTTTATATTTACTCGGTTTGCAGGTAAACGAAAACGATTGTGTCGCCCGTTAGCTGAAAGCCCACGTATATTTTTATATTTACGAGTTTTGCTTTCTTGAAAACAAGTATTTTATACGCAAAAAGAGGGAAACATTTCCATGTTTCCCTCTTTTTGTTTATATTTTTATAGTTATGATAACACGCTCTATAGGAAGCGATTATTTAAACCTATTCTCAAAAAATTATTTAATCACAAAACCTAGAACCCCATACATACGGCGTGCAAGACCAGGTACAAGACCCACTAAAAAGCCAAGTATACCCCAAGGTTTTCTATCCATTCCTAAATAATTCAATTCCTCGGTCATATGTAGATTGGGAATCCATTTTTCTATTATTCTTCCATCATCAATGGCAAAAATAAAATGCGCTTTTGTGTGCTTCACAGAATAATTTCCAAGAAATTTCTTCAAAGTTATGCTACCGCAGACATCAAAATGCACTTCACTTCCCGTAAACCGACTAGCCAAACTACCAAGAAAAGATTTAATGTCACTTTCAGGGAAATACATGAGCACCCCTTCAATAATAAAAATAAACTTACTATCTGGGTGCTTAGACTTTAGTTCATCCAACCATTCAACATCAAGCATAGATGTCGCTATGCTTATTTCATTTATAGACTTTGGAACTAACTTTTCACGCAAAGCAATAACATCAGGCAAATCAACACTATAAAAAAGAGTACTATCGTCACGAACAACACGATGATAACGAGTATCAAGTCCGCAACCAATATTCACCACAATAGGATTTTTTTCTTTCTCAATAAATAGCCGTGTTTTATTATCAAAATGCTTCACACGCATAGAGCAACCAATTATTGTGAGAAAATCCTTATCAAAATACGAAAAATCATAATCGATTTTTGAAACAATTTCACACGCCATATCATCTTTAAAAAGACCATTGGTCTTCATGGTTTCTTTGGCTCGAAAATACAAAGGAATAAGAAGAGTTTCCTCTATAATGCCTAAATTTATTTTTTCTTTCATATAAAACGTTTTCCTACTTATTTCATTGCATATCACAATATTTCAAGTACTACGCTACGCATCACGTCAGCCGTACCAAGACATCTTTACACAAAAACACACGCCAACACATATTAGGGCATGCGGATGCAAAGAGTTGCAAGCAAATGAACTAAATAATGATGAACCAAAAAAAAACTTGATAAACGAGCATAGAGCACTTTTACAGAAACGTCTATGCTCTTATTGATATAAACCGAAAATATGAGGATTACAAAGGGCATCATGCCCTTTGTTGGTGGGTCTGGGAGGCAAAGCCTCCCAGAAAAACAAAACTATCTAAACTATCTAGTCAAAATCAGCGACGAGAGTACGTAGATTAAAATCGCCAAAGTTTATAGTTTTGCACTGATTGCGTATTCTCGCCATGGCCTCATAAAGATAAGGAGAGGCTACGCCGTGGTGAATAGAGCTGTAAACCTCTAGGAAGGCCGCTAGAGTGTCACAAGCTTTCACAAGGCTACCATCCTTCCCGTCACAAGCATCTCTGTTGTACTTCGTGTGTAGCTCGTCAAAAGAAGAGACAATATGAATATTTTCATGTTCATCATAAATAGTTTCGCCAAATTCAGAATCTTGTTCTATTCCAAGATAATAGGATAGACGGCTTACGATATCTTCATAGCCAGCAGATCGAAGCGGTACAAGGATTCGTCTTTCAAGCTCATCATTTTCATATTGATGAATAATGTGAGATAAATAATCCACTGATTTTTTTACAGGATTTATAATATCTCGAGTCAGAAGTTCTGGCAAATCATGGAAAAGCCCTGTAAAGAAATTGTTTACACATCTTGCCTTGCACAGCCCTAAATCAAGGGACGTAAAATAGGAATACGCCGCCACAACAAACATATGTCCTAAGACAGACGTTTCGGGAATTCGTGAAGTTTGAGACCAACGAATTTGAAAGCGTAACTGACCACAAAGATTTGCAATCCTTACTAAAGGGTTACCAGCAGAAGCGAGAAGTTGATCAACTCCTTCAATATCTTTCATGGCTTGTAATTGTTCGGTGAAAGAGCTATCAATATCTCGTAACTCTTCATCAAAATAATTGAGTGGACGAATGAGATTAAATTCCCATTTTGAAGCAAAAAGATGGGCAGCGTTTAATATTCGTTGCGCAAGAGATTCTTCTTCTTGTTGATAGGCATTATGATGATAGGCAACTAATTTATTCCAAAAAACTTCCCCAGCAGGTCGAACAATAGGCTCAAGCTCACTAAGAACCCAGTCAGTCAACTGTTCAAAATGCTCTTTATTTTCTCTAATTCTATAAAAAACAGGTGGTTTAATATCCGTAGTAACAAGCCTGTAGAAATAATCAAAAAGACAACCCTCAATAAGTTCTTCCCCTAATTTGAGGCTTTCTTCCTTACTAAGGTTGCGACACTGCAAGCGGTATAACAAAAAAGCCGTAATCATTTTATGGGCTTGCTTATCAATTTCATAAAGTTCCACTGGTCTTAGCTTGTCATTCCAGCGACGCATACTTGAACCTGAAAAAATAAATTGTAGCAAACTTTTTCTTATATTTGTCATAATAATCCTCTTGTTTCTAAATTAAGTCGAACTGCGTAATTTTGCAAGCATAAAAAATATAAAAAAATACAAAAAAAAGCGTGCATTTTTATTATTTTCCGTTTATAAAGAGAGACGTTTTTATTTTTGCACCCGTTACTCGCAAATTTAAAAGCATTAAAATGAACTAATTTCGTAAATCGCGTGACGAGTTAACACGGAAAAATTTCTTTGATTTTTTACCGTTACTACTCACGAGAAAGTGTACTGTATTTAAATAGATTTCACTTTCTGCCTCTTTTTGATTGACAGAACATGGAAAACAACCTATTAATCCACTTTGCGATTATAGCGCGACAGGAGAGATATACATGAAAACTTATAGCCCAACTCCGGAAAACATTGATCGTCAATGGTTTGTGGTTGATGCTAATGACCAAATTCTAGGTCGTCTTGCTTCCCAGATTTCACATCGTTTACGTGGCAAGCACAAGCCTGAATTTGCACATCACATGGATAACGGTGATTTCATCGTTGTTCTTAACTGTGAAAAAATTCGAGTAACTGGTAAAAAGCTTCAACAAAAGAAGTACTATCGCCACTCTGGCTACGTTGGTAGCCTCAAGGCAGTAACACTTGAAAAGCAATTAGCACAAAAACCTGAAGAAGTTATCCGCGCAGCTGTGCGAGGTATGCTTCCAAAGAACCGCCTTGGTCGTGCTATGCTTAAGAAGCTAAAAATTTATGTCGGTACTGAGCATCCTCATACTGCTCAAGAACCTAAGCCATTGACATTTCAGAATTAGGAGTACCTATGTCTGCTCAATTTGATTACGGTACTGGTCGTCGAAAAACTGCCACTGCCCGTACACGTTTATATGCAGGAAGCGGCAACATTGAAATCAATGGTCGCCCAATGGAACAATATTTCCCTCGCAAAACTTTGCAAATGATTATTCGTCAACCTTTGGTACTTACCAAAAACGGTGAGCGTTTTGACATTAAAGTTAATGTGCAGGGCGGTGGTGTAACTGGTCAAGCTGGAGCTGTGCGACACGGTATTTCCCGTGCACTCCTTCAAGTAGACGGTCAACTCCGTGCTACTTTGAAGCGCGCTGGCTTCTTGACTCGTGATGCACGTAAGAAAGAACGTAAAAAATACGGTTTGGCAGCAGCTCGCGCTCGTTACCAATACTCAAAGCGTTAAGACTTACTTTCTCCAGTCCGCAAAATCAAATGCCCTTTCTTGTGGAAGGGCATTTCTTCCCTTTAAGAGAATTATCTCTAAAAGGAATAACGGACGAGAAAACCCCCTTCCCTTCAAGGAGCTCTCATGTCTACGCCAACGCTCATACAAGCATCCACAAAGCTTGCTTGCATAAGTCTTATTGGTATGGCAGGGGCTGGAAAAAGTACAGTAGCTCAAGCTTTGGCTCAGCACATTTCGTGGGCCTTGGTGGACACTGATCATATCATCGAAGCAAGCTACGGTACCATGTTACAAAACATAGCAAATGCTATTACTAAGGATGAATTTTTAGATACAGAGTCTCATTGTATCAAGCACCTTAGTCTAAATAGAACCGTTATTGCTACTGGCGGCTCTGTAGTATACAGAGAAGAAGCAATGGAAAACTTAGCAACGCTAGGCCCCATTGTCCACATCAAGGTAGATTTGCCTCTCATTCTTGAGCGCATCGCGAGAAATCCAAACAGAGGACTTGCAATAGCTGAAGGACAAACAGTGGAAGACCTGTTTTATGAGCGAGAAGCTTTATACCAAAAATACGCGCATTATACATTACAGGCTGATTCATTAAGCCCAATGGAATGCGCAAGCGAGATTATGAAATTTTTACCTCAGGATATTTTATTTTCAGAGGTAAAGAGAAACGTAAACCGTTGAAATCAATTTATTTTGATAGCAAAAAACTCATAATTACCCTATTATGAGAAATAAATTGCTAAAAAAATACTTGCCAAAACTACAAATACGTTTTATAAATTTTTCTCGTTAATTATGAGGAGATAAGCATGAAAGACGGCATCCATCCACAAGTTTATAAGGCAACAATTTCTTGCGCCTGCGGTTTTGAAGTTGAAGCACTTTCCACAAAAGGTGAAAGCGTAGCTACTGAAATATGCTCCAACTGTCACCCTTTCTATACTGGTAAGCAACGCTTTGTTGACACCGCTGGTCGTATCGACCGCTTCCGTAAGAAGTACGCAAAATTTGATACCAACTAAATGTCACTTTGCCGAGAGGCGAATGATGGCATAATACCCTAAGCTTTGCCTCCTCGGTTTACCGTGGAGGTCTTTTGCGTTCTAGTATCAACACATGCGTGATTTTCTAATATCTATGCAGCGCCAGCACAAGAAACTATTTTAGAATATGTTTATGACTTTGATAATCCTTTATGAAAAGAACTAACAAAAAAATGCCCCCCACCCACTTCATGATAAGGACTTTTTCCATAGCCCTTGTCTCTATGCTCACTCGAATTGTGAGTAGCATTGGAGGGCAAGCGGTTATTGAGGGTCTCATTATGCGTAATGGCAGAATGTATGCACTCGCCGTGAGAAATAGCGAAAATCAAATTATTGTTGAAAAAAGGGCTTGGTTTTTCATAACACAAAGTCCACTTCTCAAAATAACGTTTGTTCGAGGCTTTCCTATTATTTTAGAAACGCTGATTAACGGTATTTCTGCTCTTAACCGTTCCGCTGAGGTATCTGACCAAGACAGCAAAGAGACTATTTCATTTTTTCAAACATGCTTAAGTATTTTAGCTGCTCTTTTCCTTGCTGTTTTCTTTTTTGTTGTGGCTCCCCATCTTTTGTCTCTTTTCATGATGGCACTCGGTAAAAGTGGAAACCTTGACACCTTATCGTTTCATGTATGGGACGGAATCTTTAAAATTGTTCTTTTCATCATTTATATTTACTCTATTGCCTTTATTCCTGAGATTAAACGAGTTTTCCAGTATCATGGTGCGGAACATAAGGTTATTTCTTGTTATGAAGACGGCGGCATAGTTTCAGCAAAAAGAGCAAAAAAGTATAGCAGATTGCATGCACGTTGTGGAACAGTTTTTCTCTTATTTGTTTTGGCAACGGCGGTATTTCTTCACTCGCTCACGGTTCCCCTTTTTGTTTTATGGAGTGAAGCTTCAAGCGGTTTTACGGAACATATTTGCGCTATTATTTTCAAAGTAATACTCATCATTCCCATCAGCGCTATAGCCTATGAACTTTTGCGAATCACTGCGCAAGTCAACCCTAGTATTTTTACAGTTATACTATGCACACCTGGCTTATTTTTACAATTTTTATCAACCCGAGAACCAAGCCTCGATCAACTTGAAGTTGCGGTTATCGCCTTGAAAGAAGCTGCTGACCATGATGAAAAACATAGGTTTGAAACAGCGACCTATACTATTTTAGAAAATAAATAAGAACACAAAATAAAAACGTATATTATACGTGACTACCATTGGGAGAAATTATGTTTAATAAACTTGCTAGCATGGAACGCCAATATCTCGATTATGAAGATCAACTGGCACAACCAGAAATCTTTGAAAACCAAGAACGCTACATAAAAATAGCAAAAGCCCATGCAGACATGAACGATATTATTGGTAAGTATCGGAAATATAATTATCAAAAAACACAAGCAGAAGAAAATAAAACTCTTCTTCTTGATCCTGACATGGATATCCGTGCCATGGCACAAGAAGAGTACGATTGTTTGATAGAAGAATTGCCCATACTTGAGCAAGAGCTTCGCGTTCTCCTGCTTCCTAGTGACCCTCTGGACGAAAAGAACATTGTTCTTGAAATTCGGGCAGGCACAGGCGGTGAAGAGGCAGCTATCTTTGCTGGCGACCTTTTCCGCATGTATTGCCGATACGCTGAACGCATGAGCTGGAAAGTGGAACTTATGAGCGAAAGCCCAAGTGACAATGGTGGTTATAAAGAAGTAATCGCCCTTATTTCGGGTAACCGAGTTTACAGCCGCCTGAAATTTGAATCTGGTACGCACCGTGTTCAACGTGTCCCTGCAACCGAGTCCCAAGGGCGTATACATACCTCTGCAGCGACTGTTGCGGTTATGCCTGAAGCAGAAGAGCTTGACGTGGACATCAAGCAAGACGACTTGCGCTTCGACTTCTACCGAGCATCAGGAGCAGGCGGACAGCACGTTAACAAAACAGAATCCGCCGTTCGCATAACCCACCTTCCAACAAATACTGTTGTGACGTGTCAAGATGAAAAATCACAGCACAAAAACAAAGCACAGGCGATGAAAGTTCTTGCTTCACGTATTATGCAAGCAGAGCGTGATCGTATGCATAATGAAATGGCAGCAGACAGAAAATTACAAGTGGGTAGTGGCGACAGATCCGAGCGTATCCGCACCTACAACTATCCACAAGGCCGTATGACAGACCATAGAGTAAACGTGACTATGTACTCCTTAGAACGCTTCATGGACGGAGAAATTCAAGCAGTTGTTGATGCACTTATCGCAAATGCACAGGCTGAAGCACTAAAAGTGGAAGGCCTTGAATAGGGAATATTTAGGATAACTATAATATAGTTGCATGAGATAACTTTACGTCATGCAACTATATTTTTTTAGAATATAAAAAGGATTTTTTATGGTAACTATTGTTATACCTGTTTATAATGAAATTGCTTTTATAAAAAAAACATTAGCAAGCATAGATGGACAGGCAGAAAATATTTTTATTTCTGATAATGCTTCTACGGATGGCACGTCAGAAATTTGTGCCCAATTCGCAGCTACACGCCCCTATGTTACTTATGAACGCTTTGAAAAAAACATGGGTGCCGTAAATAATTTTAATCGTTGCATAGACTTTCCCACATCAAAATACACATTTTTTATGGGGGGACACGACATGATCGAGCCTCGTTATGTAGAAGATTGTCTTTCTGCCCTCAAAGAAACAGGCGCAGTACACGCCTATGGCCATTCAACATGGATCAATCCAGATTACAAGAAAACACACGAATATTTATATTGGTATGCTGAACAAATCCAAAGTGATAATCCCTATGTAAGGGTTGCCGCCATGTGCTCACATTTAGTGGATTGTACCTTTTTTTATGGGCTCTATGATAGCGGTGTTTTGCGATATATTAATAAATTTGATTATGGCAGCGAATATATTCAAACGGATCATGCCATGCTTGCAAAACTGGCATCAATTGGAAAATCCACCCTACAAACAAAAAGTCGCTATCTGCGCATGCAGCCAAGAGAGCCAGAACAAGATAATATGAAAAAGTGGGCTCGTATAATTCAAGCCAGTGATTCTAATAAAGAAGCAAACCCTTTATTATATCCAAGAAGCATTTATGCAACACAAATGAATATTCTGAGCACACTAAAACTAGTGACACAAGAAGACAAAAAAATTCTGCAAGACACGAAACAAACCCTGCATAACTGGTGGGGACCATTTCTATAAGCTATAATATAAAATCGCATGATATAATTTTTACATCATGCGATTTTTTTAATCCATTTTTATAAAGTACCTATTCATAAACAATAAATTTATTTAGTTTTGCTTCTATGTCTAGTATATCTGGCATAATTTCTATTTTTTCTTCTTGACTCAGCTTTGCCAATTCTTCTACCATAGTCTGTTTAAAATGAACAAATAAAGACATGGATGTAACGAGAAGTTCCTTGTATTTTCTATCATAATAATGAAACATATCGTAGTAAAAATAACAAGTGATTAATTTTTGTTTCAAAATCGAAGATTTCTGCCACAAACCATCAGGTGTTATCCTGTAAACACCATCAATATCTGGAACGAAGTGAGCTTTACCTTCATGTATATGGAGAATATTCCTAAAAGAGTCCCCTCTAAAAGAACTTTCTTTGTACTGTTCAGAAAGATTCTTCATTTTTTCTGGAAGTCCATTTTTAAAAACCACATTTCTAAAGATACTCCCTGCTGTGTGCCCTAATTGAGCTGTGCGATCAAGATAATGGCTAAAATCGGTGTCAGCAAGATCCCCATTATTTATTGATACTAATTTATTATCATGCCCCAGCATCCATGTGCGAGTCGCGTATATGGTATATTCTTTATGAGCTTCCAAGAACGTGAGTGCTTTTTGAATTTTGAAGTCATCAACCCAAAAATCATCAGGGTCGAGTACACAAAAATACTCTGTATTTGTTATCGCATACGCTTTAATGACATTTTTATAAAGCATTCTGTTTCTTTTAGATTCTAAAATCGTTATTCTAGTAGGATATTTTTCCTTAAATTTCTTTACAATATCAAGAGAGTTATCAGTTGAACAATCATCCGCAACGATAACTTGAAAGGTAAAATCCGTTTTTTGTTCAAAAATAGACGTTAATGTTTTTTCAACATATTCTTCACGGTTATAGAGAGGCATAATAACAGTCATATCAAACATTTAGATAACCCCAATATTATTAGTTCAAATTTATAATGAGAATCCTGTGCAAAAAAAATAGCCCTAGATTCGACTAGACCTTCTTGCGAATACTTTCAATAAAAAAAATAGCTAAACATTCTGCATCTTTCAAAAGTAGACTCCCTACATATATTACGATACACAAGCGTCAGAGTCAAGGAAGCGTCGCTCTTTTGTTTTGGATATAAAAAGATAATACATTAAATCTATTCTTATTCCAAAAAACTCTTGCCACATTTAGAAAAATGCTTATTTATAAATAACAAAAGTAAATTTCCTATATGTTTTCATAAGATTATGATATTCCTATAACAAATCGCTTAGGATTTTCTTTGTTCCTTTTCTTTTACACGTTTTTTAATATAAGCTATCGACACTATATACTCGTAACGGACTAATTTTATGAATCAAAACCCAATGGAAAGCGAACCTCTTCTCGACAATGTTGTCAAAGAAGACATTAAAAAGCCTCAGCGCTACAAGGTCATACTCCATAACGACGATTATACAACCATGGATTTTGTTGTAGATATCATTGTAAATGTATTCCAAAAACCTCTAGACGAGGCCGCCGTTATTATGTTCTCCATTCATGAAAAAGGATCAGGAGTTTGTGGCCTTTACCCCCACGAAATTGCGGAACTTCGCGTCAATCAAACAATCTATTTAGCACGTGAAGCAGGGTTTCCCTTGCTGTGCACAATGGAAAAAGAATAAAAATTATAATATGATAGAATAGACGTTTATCGTTTATCAAGATTTAGTTTCCGTTTATCAAAAAAATTCATTATCGATTATTTATTTATTAAGAATAATCAAAGGAAAATATATGGGCAGAACACTTATGCAAGCACTCGCTTTATCAGTGTTGCAAATGCGTAATCGCAACCATGAGTTCATGGTTTTGGAGCATCTTCTCCTTGCTATCACTTTTGAACGCACAGGTAAGCGCATCCTTAAGGGCTGCAATATAAACATTTCACTCTTGCGCACAAAACTTGAAGAATACCTCACAGATAACGTGCCTAAAAACACGGGAACTCCTAAGGAAGATATCTATCAAAGCCCTGCTGTCACAAGGGTTATTGAGCGCACTTTGAAACATTCAAAAAGTGCTGGCAAAACACAAGCAGAAATAGGTGATGTCATAGCCTCTTTTTTTGAAGAAGAAGATTGCTGGGCAACATATTTTCTCAAACAACAAGGTTTAACACGCTTACAAATTTTAGAGTATATTTCCCATGAAAAGCCAAGTGCAGAAATGGGAACAAGTGATAAAATTATCATAAGTAATATGACACAGCTCACCTCCCCTGAAGATGTTGAGGAGCTTACACGAGCCTTACAACAAGGGCAAAAACAGCAAAACGACGGACAAAAACAAGACGAAGACATATCTCAAGACGAATCACAAAGCGCATTAGTTCGCTATACTGTTGACCTTATTGAAAAAGCAAAAAATGGACGCATTGACCCACTCATAGGGAGAAATGCGGAATTACATCGCACTCTTGAAATTCTTTCTCGTCGTCGTAAAAATAACCCGCTTCTCATAGGAGAACCAGGGACAGGTAAAACTGCAATCGCCGAGGGACTTGCCTTAGCCATTTTAGAGGGAAAAATACCTGAACCATTTTTACATACGAGAATATATGCTCTTGATATGGGTGCACTTCTCGCAGGAGCACGCTACAGAGGCGATTTTGAAAACCGTATGAAAGCGGTTGTAAAAGAGCTCAAAGAACAACCAGGTTCTATCTTGGTAATCGATGAAATACATACCATTGTAGGCGCTGGTGCAACCAGTGGTGGCTCTCTTGATGCGTCCAATCTCTTGAAACCTATTTTGGCATCTGGTGAATTGCGTTGTATTGGTTCAACTACCTACGAAGAATTTCGTACTCATTTTGAAAAAGACAGAGCCCTTTCAAGACGTTTTCAGCGTATTGATGTTCGTGAACCGTCTAAAGAAGACTGCCTTAAGATATTGGAAGGATTACAAAAATACTACGAAGATTTCCACACTGTACGCTTTAGCAAAGATGCGCTTGAAGCGACTGTGGATTATTCTGTTCGCTATTTACAAGATAGATTATTACCCGATAAGGCGATTGATATTTTAGATGAATCCGCTGCGGCCATGCGTCTTGACCCGCTTATTATCGAAAAAATGAAGGCAAATTCTAAGGACGATGTCAGCGTTGCTATGAATGATGCGAGCGAGCAAGCAAGCACATCGGATAAAACAGATGCACCACAAGATGTCTATAGCGATGAAATTCAAATAACTATTGGAAAGCCTGAAGATTTTGCTTCCTCTACAAAAAAAGAAAAATCACGACGCAAGCGTAAATACGTGCCCGTTGTAAATGTATCTGATATTGAAAAAACCGTGGCTCGCATGGCTGGTATTCCTGTTGCAAGCATCACAAGTAGTGAAAAAACACGCTTGCGTTCCTTGAAGACAGACCTCTTAGGTCGTATTTTTGGGCAAGATACTGCGGTTGAAGCTGTCACTCATGCTATTTGGCGTGCTCGTGCAGGGCTTGGCAGAGAAAATCGCCCTCAAGCGTCTTTCCTTTTTCATGGGCCTACTGGCGTTGGAAAAACGGAACTTGCTAAGTCATTAGCCGAGCTTCTCCACGTTCCATTTTTACGCTTTGACATGAGTGAATATATGGAAAAACATGCGGTGGCTCGTCTTATTGGTTCGCCTCCAGGCTACGTGGGATTTGAGCAAGGAGGGCTTTTAACAGAAGCCATTCGTAAAACTCCCCACGCCGTTTTGCTTCTTGATGAAGTAGAAAAAGCGCATCCTGATATTTTCAATGTACTTTTACAAGTCATGGATTATGCAACCTTGACGGATAATAACGGTAAAAAAGCTGATTTTCGCCATGTAGTTGTTATCATGACAACTAATGCAGGTGCAAGAGAAATGGAGCAAACCCCCATGGGCTTTGTTGACAAAGATCAGGGAATATCTTCCAAGCGTAGCATAAAAGCGGTTGAGTCAGCATTCACACCAGAATTCAGAAACCGCTTAGATGCCATGATTGGTTTCTCAAACCTTACCCAAGAGCAAATGCTCCCGATTGTGGATAAAGTAAGCAAAGAACTCTTTATTGGTCTTGAAAATAAAGATGTCCAGCTAGAGCTTGCTTCTACAGCGAAAAACTGGCTTGCACTGAGAGGCTTTGATCCAAAACTAGGCGCTCGCCCTTTACAAAGACTTATTAGAACAGAGCTTGAAGATATGCTTGCCCAAGAAGTTCTTTTTGGTAAACTCGCAAAAGGTGGCAATGTGAAAGTTATTGCCAAAACGCCTGATGCAGAACACCTTGAGTTCACCTGTGAACCAAAAAAAGTGACACCTAAAAGTAGCACAAAAACGACTGCTCCTTCAGAAAAGAAAGAAGGGCAAAAAACGAGGGTCTCAAAAAAATTAGAAAAAAGTGATCTTTAGATACATTTATGTTTTAGGCTTGAAGAAACCATTTTTTCAAGTCTAGAACATACAATATATCCGTAGTTCCTGATAATAGTTGAAACAAGTTTTGTATAAAGAATAGACACAAGAACGACACAGAGAGGTTTATTAAATGAGAAAGTACGATGTAATACTCTCATTGGGAGATACTTGTGCACCTGCCTCCACACTAAGAGCTCAATCTAAAAACAGAGCTTCTTATCCTTTTGATTGGCTTCTCACCAAACATGGGCCTCTCCCTTATTTTAAAAGCATCCTCAGTGAAATCCATCCATTCAATTCATCTGTGGTGCTTGAAAGAAGAATAGATGAAGAAACTGATAAGGCCTCAGAAACATATTGGTATGAAGATAAAGAAAATGGAATCGGATATCGACACGAATTTTATAAGCACATACCATATGCGGAAATGAGAGAGCTGTGCATCCAAAAATACAAACGAAGAATGAAAAGATTATCACAACATCTTGAGAAGGCAAAGAATGTCTGTTTTATAATGTATAGCTATACTCATGACTCAGAAATTGAGCATTATAAACATGAAATTGAAAAAAAATACGATCTCACAATAGACCTAATGTATACAGACAACCAGACACTGCAAGAATGTGTAAGCGACATAACACTTACATACAATAGGTCGTTTATAATCAACATATCAAAAACAATATACAGAGCACTCGCCAAAGTAGTACCATTTAGAGCATTAAGAAAAAAACTCAGGAGAAAAGGAAAAATTCATAGACTCTAGGTTATACTCATCCAACTTGGCGCATATGAACCATAAATTATTGCAACACACCTCACAAGCGACTATATCTATGTTCTATTTACCTTTGCTAAATGACGAACTTTATTTCCCTCCTCCCGAAAAAGCCCACGAGAGTGGACTTCTAGCGGCAGGAGGGGATCTTTCTTTGCATCGCCTTATCCTTGCGTATAGTTCAGGGATTTTCCCATGGTTTGATGAAAACGACCCTTTTTTGTGGTGGTCACCAGACCCCCGCTTTGTATTAGAAACACGTGAGTTTCACCTATCAAAAAGACAAGAAAGAAGCATACGTCAAGCGGGTTTTCACATCACAGCTAATACAGCTTTCCGTGATATTATAGAACATTGTGCCTGTGTCCCTCGCAAAAAAAGGCAAGAAGAAGATTTCCCAGACGAGCAGGGGCAAGACGATATTTTAGAAAAAGATACTCACACTGAAGATTTGCCACCCGAAAGTTATACTAAGGATTATACTGAAAACTATACTGAAGAGAATCTAGAAGACTATCCCAAAGGCTATTCAAGCGAGTATCCAGAGAACCATACAGACGAGTATTCAGAAGATTCTTCCGAAGACGATACACACAATTCTGCCGACGGTTCTGTAGAAAGTGGCACATGGATTACCCAAGGCATGATAGAAGCCTATGTCGAATTATTCGAGGAAGGCTTTGCCCATAGCGTTGAAGTGTGGCAGAAATATAGCGAAAATATGGATTGCGCAGTCCCTCCCCATTCTCTTTGCACAAAGCAAATCCCCCCAGTATACAAAATACATAATGAGCAAAAATACCGCCTTGTGGGTGGTCTTTATGGTGTGCGCATGGGGCATGTTTTTTGTGGTGAATCCATGTTTCACCTTGTTCCTGAGGCCTCCCGTGCCGCCCTTAAATTCCTTGTAGAAGCTATGGAGAGGCACAATATGCCCTTGATTGATAGCCAACAAGAGACACCCCATATCATGCGCATGGGGGGAAAACATATTTCAAGAAATACTTATTTGCAGATAGTAGAATCAGGCTTAAAAACAAAAGGAACAGCCCAAAATGAGCCATTCC
>CAMQVJ010000026.1 GCA_947038175.1 uncultured Desulfovibrio sp. | reverse complement strand
GCTTCAGATCTTCCATTCTTAGCGTAATAAAAATACGCACTAGCCCCTAAAAGCGCCACCAATAAAAGCTGGATAATAAATCGAACACTTTTAGATTTTACAGCTTCAGGATTATCTTCCGCCCTTTTAGCTTCAAGGCTTTTAGGAGGTTCATTTTTTACTTTAAAGTCATCAATATCACTAAAAATAGTACTAATTTCTTCAGCAGAAAAACCAAGATAATTTGCATATCCTTTTAAAAACGTACGGATATACACCTCATGTGGTAATTCATCTAAATCACCATTTTCAAGGGCAACAATGCTTCTAAGAGGTATTTTTAATTTATTTGCAATATCTTCTTGGTTAATAGCCATTTCTTCGCGTTTATTTTTTAATAACGCACCAATTTCATGGAAAAGCATAATGTATCCTATCTTTACAATATTAGTCTCTAATATTAATAATTGCTTTATTTTTTAATTGTATAATATATTCTGCAACACGTTCACTCATTTTTTGTTGACGAAGCCTTTCTGTTATTTGCGCACGGGTAGCATCATCCATTACACCAAGAAGCGTATCGGCTGCACCACCTTCACTAATAAGCATGATTTGTGCTTCATTATCTCCAAGAGAAAAAATATTGGAGACCTCCCCTGCTTCAAGTTTTTGAACTTGAAATTGAATAGGAGCAGCTAAATCAGCAAGGGAAATTTCGCCTAAACTTCCACCCTTATCAGCATTTGGACCAATAGATACAGATTGAGCAATTTTTCTAAAATTACTCTTCCCTGATTGCAAAGCAGCCCCATGTCGACTAGCTACATCAACAGAGGGATAAACAATAAGCGCAACTTCAACAGTTGACGCAGTATTACCACCATTAGACTGATAAAAGGCTAAAACCTCATCATCGGAAATAATAATTTTACGAAGAACATCACGTCTAAGCAGATTTTGAGTAATCAGCGAAGTGCGTATTTTATCTTTGTAGCCTTTTTCAGAAAGTCCTGTTTCAGCTACTTTCTCATAAAAAGCAGATTCTGATAAACCCGTTCTCTTTATGGTATTTTTAATTTCAGCATCAAGTTGTTCTTCGCTAACAGAAACAGACTTACTTTTAGCTTCTATCAATAATAGTTTTTCATCAACAAGCACATTTATTATTTGCTTACGAAGTTCAGCAACCATTTTTTGAAATTGAGGATTTTCTTTAGTTATTTGGCGAATAACTAGTTCTCGTTTTATGGCATTTTCTAGATCAAGAGTAGAAATCATTTCACCATTAACAGTTGCAGCAATACCAGCACGTGGTGCAGCAGTTGCATTTTCATATTGCAAAGGCAATAAAGAAAGCCCAAGAACTAATAATATATGTTTAAGCTTCAAAATTATACTCCTATTTCTTAATTCGATGCTTGTTATAAACTTTTTCTGTATAAATAGCAAATAAAGACCGTTTAATAATTATTATTTTAGGGGGAAATTCATTGTTATTTATCAGTGTCAGGTTCATCTGATTCGGTATTGACGCTATTTTTATCTTGTGGTGAGTTTGAATTTTCTTTTAGAATAGACTGAATACCTTGGCTTAAATCCCTATCAGGCAATTCACTCGGTAAAAAATCTTCCACTATAGTAATTTCTGCGCTTTCTAAAGCACTCAAAAACCATTTATCGAATGCAACGGGGATTTTTGCTTCTAAAAGTTCTTGTTCTGCAATCGCATATAAGCGAAGAGCTTCAGGATTCTTATTTTTTTCATACTCATTAAGATATAATAAATAAAAGTTATCTTTTTGACCTTTCACGTCTGAAAACGTAGCTACTTCCATTTGTTTTAAATCTTCTAAATATTTTTCAGGTACTTGAGAAAGGTCAAAGAGCCCTCGTTCAATCTTTATACCTAACTTGCTAAGTTCATTATACTTATATACATTTTTACTTTTAATTTCATCTAATTGAGACTTTTTAGGACTTTTCAAAACAACAAAATCAAGTCGATCAGGCATATTGCTCAGTTCAGGATGGGTTTTTACGTATTGTAAGATTTCTTCTGAACTCACAAGAATACTTTTTGATATATCAGCCTGTAATGTTTCAACCTCTAAGCGAACTCGCAATTGAGACTTCCAAAACGGATAGCTTATGCCGCTCTCTTCCACAATCTCAATAAAGCTTTCCTCAATATCTTCATCAGCATTTTCATAATCTTTACGCACAATATCTTCAAAAGCGTTCACACGCTCATCATCGACACTGAGCCCACGCACTTCAAGTTCTTGAGAAATAAGAATTTGTTCAATACGTTTGTAGAGCAATTCAGCGTATTCTAATTGCAATTCCACAACAGATGGTGGTGTAATAGACGTGTGTGCATATCGCATATCGTAGAGAGATTCGATATCACTATAGGTTATTTTTTCACCATTAACTTTTGCAAGAACTTCTTGTTTATTTGGGTCAAAAAAAGAAAGAATTTGTCCACTAAATATAGCAGATAAAAGAGCAAGAACTGATACTAATATTAGAATTTTTTTCATTTATTTCTCAATATACATTAAATTAAAATTTTACACACTCTTGATATAATTTATAAAAAAGAGTTTTCTCGTTTCAACCTGCTGAAAACCTCATGTTCTAGTGTTTTTGTAAACCTTGTTTACAAAAACACTAAATGTGGGGGGTTGGGGGAGTTCAACTCCCCCAAAAAAAACAAATTTAAATGCCGTGACACATGCTCACTGTAAACTATTTGCTTTATCTTTTCAAACAGTGTTTTTACAATTAATTTCAGAAAATATATTATTTAGTAATAAGTTGCATGAGTATTTTTCTTGTCTTTTGTATAATTTGAACATGCGTATCCTCTTTGGCAACAAAGGGTTTAAGGCGCAACTCTAGGCTTGCAGGAGGATATAATTTTGCATTTTCACCATATTCAGCAACAAACTGAATAAGGGTTTTCACGTCTACTTTTTTTTGCCCATCCATAAAAGTTATTTTGATTTTATCGGTTGAAATATCAGCTTTAATGACTCCAAGATTCTTAAGGCTTTGCTTTAACCCTAAAACCTCAATAAAGGTTTCAAGCTCAGCAGGAATAGATCCAAACCTATCTCGTATTTCCATTTCAACATTTCGCCTTGCGTCATCATCAAGGGCACAGGAAAGCATTTTATAATATTTTAAACGTTCTTTACCATTCTCTACATAGGTTTCAGGAATAAAAGCAGGTAAGGCGAGATTAATTTCAGCTTCAACATCTTTATAAAAATTGTCGCCATTTTTAATTCGAGTCACAGCTTCTTCTAGCATTTCTAGGTACATATCAAGACCAACTCGTGCCATATGCCCCGATTGAACTTCACCTAAAATATTCCCTGCCCCGCGTAAACGTAAATCTTCCATGGCAACTTGAAAACCTGCACCAAGGTAATCCATTTCTAAAATAATGCGCATGCGTTCACGGGCTATTTGCGTCATATGATCCATATCATTAACAACAAAAACAGCGTAGGCTTGTTTATCTGAACGCCCCACTCTTCCCCGTAATTGGTAGAGTTGCCCTAAGCCAAAAAGCTGCGCTTGGTCAACAACAAGAGTATTAGCTTTAGGAAAATCTAAGCCCGATTCAATAATGGAAGTGCAAACAAGAACATCAAGCTCACTATGCCAAAATTTATGCATAGCAGTTTCAAGTTCTTTTTCAGGCATTTGCCCATGCGCCATCCCGACCCTTGCGTTTGGCACAAGTTCCTTCACATAAGAAACCACATTTTCAAGCCCATTAACACGATTATACACCCAAAAAACTTGTCCTTCTCGTGCGAGTTCTCGTTCAAGAATTTGACGAAGCGCACCCTTATCTTTTTCGATAAGTGCTGTCGCCACAGGTTTTCTCTCTGGTGGTGCTGTTTCAATAACCGAAAGCTCTCGAATCCCCGACATGGATAATTGTAAAGTACGAGGGATAGGCGTTGCGGTTAAAGTAAGCGCATCAACATTTTGTTTCATTTCTTTGAGTCTTTCTTTGTGGCGAACACCAAAGCGCTGTTCTTCATCCAAAATCAATAATCCTAAATGAGGCAGAACCACATCTTTTGATAAAATTCTATGTGTACCAATAAGAATATCTATTTGCCCTTTGCTCGCTAGACTAAGAACATCCGTTTGCTTGCTTTTTGTCACAAAGCGGCTCAATAGGCCAACATTAATAGGAAAACCTGATAAGCGTGAGCGGAAAGTTTGATAATGCTGTTCCGCTAAAACAGTGGTGGGACAAAGAAGAGCAACTTGTCGCCCATCACAAGCGGCTCTAAAGGCGGCTCTGAGGGCAACTTCTGTTTTGCCAAATCCCACATCACCACAAACAAGCCTATCCATAGGTTCTGGTTTTTCCATATCAGCCAAAACTTCTTGTATAGCACGTGCTTGATCGGGGGTTTCTTCAAAACCAAAAGAAGCTTCAAATTCATGGTACATTTCACCGAGCGGCGTATACGTAAACCCTTTAGTGACCTTTCTAATGGCATACATTTCCACAAGATCTGCCGCTATTTTTTCAATAGCTTTACGTGCTTTTTCCTTGCTGCTCACCCAGGCCTGACTACCTAAGCGGTCAAGAGTAGGGACTATCCCTTCCCCTGTTTTAAAGCGTTGCACCACGGAAAGTCTATCAACAGGTATATATAATTTAGCATTATTTGCGTATTCAAGAAGTAAATAATCATTATCGACACCGCCAAGCTGCATACGATGTAAGCCGCCAAAACGTCCAACCCCGTAATCTCGATGCACAAGCAAATCACCACTTGAAAGTTCATCATGGGAATCTAATCCTTTGAATGCACTACTGGGAACACGTTTTCCTTGAGTAGCCCTTGGTTGTAATAAATCTTCACCAAGAATAAGGATATTATCCCAAATAAGTTCCGCCCCATTATGAATGGGCGCAACAAGAGCAAAAAGCCCTTTACTTTTAGGGTCATAGCGAAGAATAGGATTGAGACCATCTTGTTCTACTAATTTAAGAAATTTTTGACGACCACGGTCAGAAGCAAAGGCAAGAATAACTTGTTTCTTTTCCTTCATCCAAACACGAAGAGCCGCAACCATTTGCTGCCAAGGTCTATCCCAATCCTTTTCACCTACAAAAAGTTCCGCAAAGCTGTAATAATTACGCTCCGTGAAATCTGTTCCTGTAGCTTCAATTCCCATGCGTAAGGGTTCATTATAAACGCATAAAGATTGCCCAAGCATTGTTTGCGCATCTTCTGGGCTACGTAAAGCAAGAAATTTTGATTGGTCAAAACCGTTCTCTTTTCTATCTTCTTCGATAGCGTCTTGCCAAGAACGAAAGGCTTCATTAAGATAATCTTCTAAATCATTTTTTCCTGGTAAAAACCAAAGCGTATCCTTTGGAAACCAGTCTTCAAGACAGGTACTTCCATCGTAAATATTACCGGGTAAAATTCTATGATCATCCTGCTCAATGGCACGCAAAAGAGTCGCCTGACGAAATTCGGTCATATTTCCTTGCTGAAATAAGGTCGCTAAACGACGTGTCACTTGCTTGCGAGATTCTTCATCTTGTCGGACACATGAAACAGGTAATAAACAAATTTCCTCTGTCTTTCCAACAGATCGCTGTGTGCTAGGATCAAAGAAACGCATTTCATCAACGGTATCACCAAAAAAATCAAAGCGCACAGGTTTATCATAACCAGCAGGAAAAACATCTAAAATATCACCACGACGAGCAATATCCCCTGCCCTAGAAACCATGGGTTCACGCTGATAACCCCAGTCCACAAGTTGTTCCATTAAAAGCTCTGGCGCCATGTCTTCGTGTAGACGCAGAAAAAGCTCTTGGCTATCAAAGAAATTTTTAGCAGGTAAACGAGGAATAAGATTATCGGCCGTTAAAATAACAGCACGGCAAACCCCACGCCCTAAAGCATATAAAACAGAAAGCCTTTCTGCCCAGCCTTCACGTGTCAGTGATCGTCTATTAAAAGGAGATAAAGAAAGGAAGGGCGTTTCATAATAAAGAGGTATGAATTTATCAGCCTTTATGCCTTGATTCTGAATAATACCAACAGAAAGTTCTGGTGTAAAAAGCGTCATGAGAGCCTTTAGACTCGTTGCTTCTTCACGATTTCTCACAATAATTGCGATATATCTTCCTTCAGAAAGAGCATGGGTGGCAATTTTCGCAGTGCTCGCAAGCCCCCCCCTAGTCATCGTGTGTGGTACAGACGAGGAGGAATAATGGGATATTTTTGCTAAAAATTCACTAAGTTGGCTCATGATAAAATTCCTAAATAAACGTATTCTTTCGTATAACAGTTTAATACGTATACTTCAAGAAACAAATAGTATCATAAATTTAAATCTTCCTCCTTATTGACTTTATTCCTAATTATCTTTTTCACATGGATCAAGGTGAAAATTATCAACAATTCAAGCATTAAAGCTTTGCAAAATTTTTATTCTTATGCGACACTCCATCTAAATTATTCACCTGGGGAAAAAGACTTTTACCCTTTCCCCTCTTTACTTGTCTAAAGTATTCTTTAATTTACGAAGGGGATTTTATATGTCTCATTTGCTCACACCACTTAATGCTTGGCATCATTCACAAAACGCTAAAATGGCTTCTTTTGCTGAATGGGATATGCCTATACAGTATGAAGGGATTCTCGCCGAACATACCCATACAAGAACAGCTGCCTCTATTTTTGATATTTGTCACATGGGACAAATCATTATTAAAGGAAACGGCGTGAAAAACCGTTTAAGCGCCGCTGTTAGTCATAACCTAGAAACCTTACCTGTAGGTAAATGCCGCTATGGCTTTATATTAACAGAAGAAGGTACGGTTATGGACGATATTATTATTTACTGCATGGGAGAAGATCACTTCTTCTTAGTAGTTAATGCTGCCTGCGCAAGTAATGATTTTCAAACACTTGCAAAACGTGTTGGTGCTGAATATGTGGAAGATATTTCCGCACGCTCTGGCAAAATAGATTTACAAGGGCCTAAATCCTTAGAAGTACTTAAACGTGTTTTCTCACAAGATTTTCATGATTTGAAATATTTTTCTTTCACTACTATCAATTACAAAGGCGTAGAAATCATCGTCAGCCGAACAGGCTACACAGGTGAACTAGGCTACGAACTTTATTTCCCAAGAGACTTTGCTCTTCAATTATGGGAAGACCTTGCCGCAGATGAAAGTGTGAAGCCTGCGGGACTTGGAGCAAGAGACACTTTGCGCCTTGAATCTGGACTTTCTTTATACGGGCATGAGCTTGATGAAAAACATACTCCTGCTGAGTCTGGGCTTATAAAAATGCTCACTTCTGAAGCGGATTACGTAGGCAAAGAAAAGGCCTCTCAAGTTCCAAGCGACGTTCTTCTTGCGCTTAAATTTGAAGGACGACGCACAGTACGCAACGGTGACATTATGGTGCGTGCCTCTGGTAGCGATGAAGTTATTGGTGTGGCAACGAGTGGATCGTTTGCTCCTTCCCTTGGATACGCCATTGCATTTGCCTTTGTAAAAAAAGAATTTCAAGACCAAAATGAATTTATATTCAAATCTGGTCGCAACGAGCTTGTTGCTCAAAAAGTTGATCTTCCCTTCTTTAAAGAGGGAACATGCAGAATTAAACTAAACTAAACTAAACTAACTAAACTGGCTAAACTAGCAAAACGGAGAATTTATTATGAACAACCCAGAAAATCTTTTATACGCTGACTCCCATGAATGGCTTCGTGTTGAAAAAAATGAAGCGGTCATTGGTATCACTGATTACGCACAGCACGCCCTTGGAGATATTACCTTTGTTGATATGCCTCAAGTTGGCGACGAGTTCACCAAGGGACAAGAAATGGGTGCCATTGAATCTGTTAAAGCTGCCAGTGATATTTATATGCCTCTCGCTTGTAAAGTCATCGCTGTCAATGAAGATTTAGACACAAACCCTGAGCTTATCAATACAGATCCTTATGGTAAAGGCTGGATACTTCGTGTGAGCTTTGAAAACGCCCCTGAAGGCCTTCTCTCCTCACAAGAATACACTGCAAAATACCCAGAATAATAAAATTTTCTTTCATTAAATACAAATCTTTCTATATATATTCCTGTTATATATACATTTTAAAAAAAGGAAATGGTATGCCATACATACCCCATACAGACGAAGATATTCGAGAAATGCTCAATGTTATAGGCGTCGGGAGTATTGACGATCTTTTTGCCGATATTCAACCAGAAATGCGCCCTCAATCGTTTAACCTGCCAAAAGGTATGAGTGAGTGTGAAGTTGATTCGTATTTCCATTCCTTAGCAGCAAAAAACAAACAAGATTTAATCAGCTTTTTGGGTGCAGGATATTATGACCATTATATCCCAAAAGCGGTGGACGCTCTTTCTTCTCGAGGTGAATTTCTCACCTCCTATACGCCTTATCAGCCTGAAGTTTCTCAGGGCACATTGCAATCTATTTTTGAATACCAAACAGCCATAAGCCGACTTTTTGAAATGGATTGTTGTAACGCCTCTGTTTTTGATGCGGGTAACGCTCTTTTTGAAGCAGGCATGATGGCAGCACGTCACACAAAACATGATACATGGGTTGTTGATGAGGCTATCAATCCTCTATGGCGGAAAATGTTAGATACCTATTCCGCAGAACTTGATATCACAATTGTCACAGTTCCTCATAAAGATGGTATATCAGATAAAGAAGCTCTCAAAGCCGCTATTAATGATGATTGTGCAGCCGTTATGGTGCAAAATCCTAACTTCTTTGGCGCTATTGACGACTTTACCGAACTTTTTGAACACGCAAAAGCACATAAAGCTCTTGGTGTTCTTTCTGTATACCCTGTTATGCAATCCATTCTTAAAACCCCAGGTGAAATGGGTGCAGATATTGCAATAGCAGAAGGCCAAAGCCTTGGGCTACCCCTCTCCTTTGGTGGCGCATACCTTGGAATAATCACTTGTACAAAAGCGCTTATTCGCCAAATCCCTGGCCGTATTATTGGACAAACTCAAGACATCGACGGTAAAATAGGCTATGTGCTTACTTTACAAGCTCGTGAGCAACATATCCGCAGAGCAAAAGCAACCTCGAATATTTGTTCAAACCAAGGACTATGTGCGCTACGCAGTATTATACACATGGCTCTACTTGGACCAGAAGGTTTGAGACGTACAGCAGAAAATGGTATGATAACAGCTCGTTATGCTGTGGAGAAACTCACAGCCATAAGCGGAGTAAAACTTCTCAATGACGCGCCTTATGGTAATGAATTTGCCCTTGTACTTCCTAAAGATGCCCACGAAATTGCGTCTCAAATGGCTGAAAATGGCATCATTCCTGGGTTTCCTGTTGGGCAATATTATCAAAACATGGATAATATTCTTCTTGTTGCGTGCACAGAAAAAACAACAGAATCACACGTTGATGAACTTGCGTCTATTTTGGGAGGACTGCTATGAAAAATCGCTCTATAGGAACTCTTTTTGATAAGTCCGTAAAAGGACGTACCGCTGTTCTGCCTACACAACCGAGTCAATCTGCAAAAGACATGCTTCCAAAAGGTCTTTTGAGACAAAATGCCCCTCGATTACCTGAAGTTTCAGAATTAGACGTGGTTCGCCATTTTACTAATAATTCTCATAAAAACTTCTCTATCGATGGTAATTTATATCCTCTTGGGTCTTGTACCATGAAGTACAACCCGAAAGTAAACGAAAGTATTGCGGCTCTTCCAGGCTTTAGCTCCACCCACCCACTTATTCCACAACTTAAAGGGGGCGAAGCGTATACGCAAGGTTCCTTGCAAGCTGTTTATGAAGTGGAAGAAGTGCTTTGCGAAATAAACGGTATGAAAGCCTTTACTATGCAGCCCATGTCTGGTGCTAATGGTGAGTTCACTGGTGTCATGCTTATCGCAGCGTATCACCGAGATAAAGGTAACAAAAAAACAAAAATTATTGTTCCTGATGCTGCCCACGGTACAAACCCTGCATCTGCAATGATGGCTGGTTATGAAGTTATCAACCTTCCATCTAAAGACGGTATGGTTGACCCTGAAGCTCTTGAAGCGGCTCTTACCGATGACGTGGCTGCTCTTATGATGACATGCCCGAACACTCTCGGTATCTTTGAAAATCATCTGCCAAGTATTGTGGAAAAACTTCGTAAAATTGATGCGCTTCTTTATTACGATGGCGCAAACCTCAATGCAATTATGGGAAAAATGCGTGTTGGTGATGTTGGTTTTGATGTTGTGCATCTGAACTTACATAAAACCATGGCGACACCACATGGTGGCGGTGGACCTGGTTCAGGCGCTGTTGGCGTGAGTGAAAAACTTGTCCCTTACCTTCCCGTCGCCCGTGTTGTAAAAAATGAAGATGGCAGCTTCGCCCTTAGTTATGATTTTCCAAAATCTATCGGCTATATTGCACCATTTTTAGGCAATTTCTCTGTATATCTCAAAGCCTTTGCTTATATCAAACGCCTTGGAAAAGAAGGCATCCCTCGTGCTGCAGAGTTTGCAGTTCTAAACGCAAACTATCTACGCAAATCCATGGAAAGTTTTTTAACTGTTCCCTTTGATAGAATTTGTATGCATGAATTTGTTTCTTCTCCCCCTGAGGGCATCCGTGCACTTGATATTGCAAAAGCACTTTTAGAAAATGGTATACACGCTCCAACCATTTATTTTCCGCTTATTGTGAATGAATGCCTGATGTTTGAACCAACGGAAACGGAAAATAAAGACACCTTAGATGAACTTATCGAGCTCATGCATGAATTTGTTGAAAAAGGTAAGAAAGACCCTGAATATCTTACAAAAATGCCACTTACAACTCCTGTACGCCGTTTGGATGAAACCATGGCCGCACGGAATATGATTTTGACGCAGCAAGAAAAAGTAAAATGATAAGCATAGAGGTATAATGCAAATCATAAAAATATAATTTGAGTTATACTTGTGGTTTAAATTGTATCTACAACGAAAACTAGAGAATAGCTTTGTTGTTAAGCTACTCATAAAATAAGGCTCATGCATCTGCGTGAGCCTTATTTTATGAATCATATCTTTCAAATATGCGAATATGTAAACTAATAAGTCCACAGACATGGTCCTAATAATTTTAAAAACTATAATGATATTAACATTTATGGCAAGGATCTTTTTTGAATGCGACAAACACCTTAAATATCATATAGAGTAGTGGCAAAAATACCGCAATACCACCATAAAAGTTTAACTCAAATAAACGTATTGCCAAGGCAGGTTTTGACTTAAAGCTTAGCACGTATAAAAGAAATGTTCCCAGCATAATCACATATGCAGTAGCAAATAATATATACATTTTTTTATCCTTAATACGCTTTCCCTCTGTTGGAATAGCAAGATATTTAGCACAAGCATATATAATAGAGTCAACTGATGTGACAATAAGCGTTGTCATAGAAAGAAATAGAAGAATTGCAGGAAGATAGCCCAGTCCTACTGTGTCAAACATAATAGGATAGAGATCAAAAAATGTATCGGCAGTAATGTTTAATTGCTTTTCTTTTACAAGGAGTTGCACGACAGTGGAGTTTAAAAGAAAAATTAAAAATGTTGGTATGGTAAGAAAAACAGTATAGATTCGTATAAATTCTCTAACGGTTCTCCCTTGAAGTGTAATATACACAAAATATAAAAACGGAAATGCAGAGACCACATATGACTGGGCAAAAAGCATTGTCCATTTTTCAAGAAAAGGATTATTGAATTTGAACTGTTCGCCTATAAAGGATGTGTTAGTAACAAGCGCCCCAAATTCTCCAAAAACATTTAACACATATTGTAAAACATCATATTCAAAGCAAATTTTTGTAACAAGTACTATACTATAAACAGCTACAAAAATAGAACAAATATTTGCAAACTTTTTTATATGTGTAAGTCCACCTATGGCAGACCATAAAATAAAAACAACCAGTAAAAATACAACAAAGGCTGAACTGTCAATTCCAGAAAAATAGTTTAGCAAGTATTTTATAGGTAAAATGTAGGAAGAAAGAGACGCCAAGATACGAAAGGTTGAAAATAAGGCTAAAAAAGCAAATACAACAATTAAAAGCTTTTTATATTGCGGAGCTAAATACTTATCCTTATACTTTGCTACAAATATACACATTATTACCCCAACGAAAAGAGTAATAAACATTGGGAGTGTCCAGTTATATAGGGTCATACTGGTTAGAAAGTGAGGATTGTCAACTTGCTCAGCAAAAAGATTTGTAAAACTAGGGTCATTTTTAAAAAGAAAGGATTCAAAAAGCGACCAATACAGTATCGCCGAAGAAAAAAAACCGGTAAATAATACAGTTCCTGCTTGAGTATATGATAGTATTTGTTCTCCCTGTATTTTATAATTCCCAATGCGAGGGTGTAAATACAATACGATTGTGCCAATAGGCGAAAGCCAAAAAAGTATTGTGGTGGTAATTAAAGACAATTGCTCAATCATTTAGTATCACTCCATTATCTGTAAATAAAATTGTACAAATTTTTCCATTATATTGTATTTCATATTTACTATGCTCGAGTTTTCTTGCCATACCAGTCTGGGAGCAATTTTTGGCAAGATCTTCATAAGACATTGCATTGAAGCGCAATATATCTTGCACGGTGTCAAACTCTTGCAAAATAGGTTCATTGTCACCGAACGTTCGAACATATATTGGATGTGTTTGTAGTAAGCGAAAAAAAGCATCATTCCAAAACTCGGACGGCCCACATGCATTTATTTCTTTTTTAAGATCTTCAATAAATTCTCCCGATGGTAAATAGGCAACACCAATTAATCCCAAACCGTCCAAACTATCTCGATTCACTTCAAGAACACGATTGTTTTCGTTACATATAAGTTCCCATTCGGGATAACCATTTATGTTTTGTGCAAGACACTGACATGAATCTCTGTCAATAAGTGGAATAAAATCTTTTATCGGTAATAAATCTGACTCAATTATTAAGCTGTCGCCAAGCTTATCAAATACAAGTTGCATAGAACTATAATTATTATGAGTTTGCCATTTATCAGAAATACGAAGTTCTACGTTATATTTATCAGCAAGGTAAGAAAAATCTTCTGCTTTATAACCAAGAACAAGCGTTATATCTGTAATATTGTGTGAATGTAAATACTGAATCATATGCTCTATTAGGGGCTTACCTTTAATAGGTAAAAGAGCCTTATGTGTGTATAGGCTAACTGGTTTAAGACGTGTAGCCATTCCAGCGCACAAAATAATTGCTCGCATGTTTTCCCTCCTTACTGTCTAGCTAAGGTCTAAAAATAGCCCAAATTTTCTTCAAAAAATAAAAAAACACTAGTCAATTCCCTTAATGATATCTTCATATGGCAGAGACAGGTGCGAACTCTCGGCACGCTAATGCGCGCACAATTTTTACTCGTGATCTTCGACCAGATCAGACACTTCCCCTGTAAGGGTTATCAATACAGTGCGTAAAAAGCAAGCTTTTTCGTACATCGTGGCGAAACACTTCAATCTTATTTATTCTGTGAATTTTAGTCAAACTCATTTTGTCTAGCTGATTTCAATAACTTAATAGTTAATTGTAAACTGAATTGATAAGAATTTGATTGTATATATTCCCTGTTTATAGTAAAAGAATTTAGTTGATTAATTTAGTAAAGGAATACGGATATATTATGTTCAATTTATTTAACGCCTTAGAGAAAACCATATTACGCTATTTCTTCTTACTTTTTATTTGTTTGTTAGGGTTTCCTACAAATGCTTATGCCTATCTTGACCCAGGTTCAGGCAATGCCCTTGTCTATCTTTTCATAAGTCTTTTAGGGACTTTTATATATTTTGCTAAAAATATTGTGTATAAAATCATAGGGAAAATTCGTGGAGAAAAACACGTTAATGTCATGCTCAGCAAAGAACATGAGAATATCGTTATATTTTCAGAGGGAAAAAGCTATTGGTTTACTTTTAAGCCCATTGTTGAGGCTTTTATCGAAAAACAAGTTCCTTTTAGCTATATCACTATAGATATAAATGATCCAGCACTTACCATTGATAATCCTTATATGGCGTCAAAATATTTAGGTGATGGTTCTTCTGCTTTTGCAAAAGCGGCTAATAAACGCGCTAAACTCATGTTGGCGACAACCCCTAATATAGGATCAGAAAATTTCCCTATGCCTCGCCCAAAGCATGTAGAATGTTTAGCTCATATTTTTCATTCTGTGGGAGATATTGCAACCTACCAAAAAGGCTCGCTTGATTACTATGATACAGCTCTTATGGTAGGGGATTATATGGAAGAAAGCATTCGCACTTTAGAAAAAGTACGAAATTTACCAGCTAAGGAATGTATTTCTTTAGGTTTACCTTATCTCGATGTATTAACTAAAAAGGTCGAAAAGAAAGATGGACAAAGTGAGCCTCCAACTATTTTAGTTGCACCAGCTTGGGGTGAAAAAGGTTGTTTCTCTTTATGTGGAACAGAGTTTGTGCACGACATTGCTAAGGCAAAATACAATATAATTATTCGCCCTCACCCACATTCATGGAAGGTGGAGCAAGATTTTATTGCTTCTTTACAAGAAGAACTACGCATATATGAAAACATCCGGTTTGATGATAACCCTGACGGGACTGATTCTTTAAAACAAGCAGATTTACTTATTTCAGATAAGTCTGGTGTGCGCTTTGATTTTGCACTACTATATGAACGTCCTGTTATCACTATTGATGCACCACTTAGAAACATTGAACAGTACGAATATGCTGACATTAGAAAATGTTGGGAAGACTCTGTTGCCCATGAATTAGGGGCCGTTATTATTCCTAACCAAGATTTTGATATCCTACCGTCTATAGAGAAAGCTCTGAGCATGCCCACAAGTCAGTTCCAAAAATTTAAGGAAAAATATATTATGAATTTTGGCACGTCAGGAAAAGCTATTGCAGAATGGGCTATAGAAAAGACCAAACAAATACAATAAGATTTGTTAAAAACACATAGAATCATCTCATTATATTAAATTTTTTAGGAATATCACATGGAATTTTTATACTCTATTTTTATTTTACCCATCGAACTTTTGTATAAATACATTTATTTAGCATCAGCCAACATTACTGGAAACTATGGCGTTGGGCTTTTTATCCTTTCTGCTATTAGCGCCTTTGCCTTTTTGCCTTTGTCTAAAATTGCCCTAGCCAGTCAAGCAAAAGAAAACGCATTCCAAGATATTATTCGCCCACAAATAGCAACAATAAATAGCACTTCTAGCGGTGCTAATAAAAACGCTGCTATTAATCGCCTTTATAAACGCTATGGATATCATCCTATTTTTGGCATACGATCCGCCTTTGGAGTACTTTTACAAGTACCTTTTCTGACAGGCGCTTATTATATGATAAGCGCATTGCCTGAAATAAAAGGACAATCCTTTCTCTTTATCTCAGACTTGAGCTTGCCTGATGGCTTGCTTTTTGGTGTTAATCTCTTGCCTATTCTGATGACTATCATCAATATTGGCGTCGTTTTCACAACAAAAGGGCTTGCAAAAAAAGACATTATCCAAGCACTTATCATTGCATTTTTCTTTCTTATTTTGCTTTACCCAGCCCCTTCTGCGCTACTTATTTTTTGGACAAGTAATAATCTATTATTTTTAATGCAAAATCTTTTGCCTGTGCGAAAAATAAAGAAAACCAAAAAATCCACAGGAAAAATCTATAACTTTTTCTTTCCACAAATATCTGCTCAAGAATTGCAAACATATACCTATCTCTATTTTTTATCTTTAGCAGCTTTAATGCTTATGATTTTCTTCTATTTGCCCTCTGAATTTTACTTAAGTGAACCTGATTTCTTTAATATACCTATTAGAGAATTTTTATTCAGCATGTTTCCATACGCCTCTGTAAGCGCTCTTGTAATAATGCTTATATGGCTCTGGAGTAATAATTCCACACGAAGAATTATAGCATTGTGCGCTTTTTTTCTTCTTATTTTTGCACTCGTAAATAAATTTATTGTTGTGCGAGATTATGGTGTCCTTGCGGGGGGACATTTAACTGATGCGAATAAACTTATGGAAGCAAATTTAATTTTTCGAGACCTACTCGTTTCAGTCTTCGTTGCACTTATCCTTTTCTCCCTGTTCCAATGGAATAAAATTAAACAATACCGTTTACATTTTCTTGCTTTTCTTACTTTGCCCCCCTTGATACTAACTGGTATGAATAGCTTTAAAATGCCCAATGTTGGAACAGATAAAAAAGACAATATAGCACATGAGAATACATCACACGGTTTATCTCCAAAAGAAATAAATAGTATACATTCTTATAGTAAAGAGGGTGAGAATATTGTTATTTTAATCCTTGATCAGTTTACAGGTGGGCATATTGAGCCCATGATAAATGACCCATGGTTTCAAGATTTTAAAAAAGATTTAGATGGCTTTGTGTGGTACCCCGATACTCTCAGTGTGGGATCAAACACAGGATCGAGTATTCTTGCTTTACACGGAGGAGAAGAATATTCACTAGACAAACTCGCAAAGCTTTCAATAACACCTGAAGAAAAAGCAAGTAAGGCTATGTATATACTGCCACGTAATCTTGCAAAATATAATTATGAAAGCATACTTCTGTCGTATTACCCAGACCCTAAACCGTATGCTGCAAAGTATATAAATAGCAACGATCACCCTTTACTAATAGATCAACTCCCTATTAATAAATTCATTTTATCATCAAAAAATATTCCTTTTAAACTCTTTTCAAGAGAAACAAACATTAACACCACTATGAATAGTTTTGCGTTAGTAATATCCCTTTATCAGCTTGCACCATCCTTAATTAAGCGATCAATTTTTATTAATAACTGGGCTGGAACAAAAAAAATCTTTGCAATTCACAATATGAAACGAGTTGCTCGAGATTTAGATCTTACACGTTTTTTTCTCAACTCAACACTCAAAGCCGACCATGCGAAAAATACATTCAAACTTTTACACAGCGACCTATCTCATCATCCATTCCATTTAAAATCTGACACAGTAGAACTTACGTTAAACCCTGATATCGTGAAAAGTAAACACGTTGAAGACTACATGGCTCTGCATTATTATACAGAGCGACATATCATCAGTTTTATTATTGAGTATGTTAAACAACTAAAAAAATTAAATATATACAATAACACAAAAATAATTATTGTATCTGACCATGGATATGCAGATAGCCAAAAAGTTAAAGGCTATTCTATAGGTAGACCCCACGCACTTCTTATGGTGAAAGATTTTAATAGTAGCGGAGATTTCAAAGTCGATCCTAGTTTAATGACAAATGCTGATACTCCCATGCTTGCATTACTTGGGCTGCCTAAATGTGATGAATTCGAAATAAAAGACCCAAGAGGACAGCATACACGTGACCGAGTCCACTGTATTGAGCCTATACTAGGGGAAAAATTTCCACGGCTTATGTATGAAGTCAGTGGTACCATGTTTAAAAAAGAAAACTGGAAGGAATATACCTACGAAGAATGGTTAGCAAAAGAAGAAAAAAAAGAAGCGGCACATTAATCATTACACGGAGTAGAAGACTTTAGCATAATAATAATTAAGCAGAATAATAATTAAGACGAGGGGGAAGTTATAACAATATACGTTATGATTTTCCCCTTCTTCTAATTGTGTCAAGCAGGTTATTTTTCCTATCGCTTAGAAGAAATTATACAAACGCTTATCAAAATATCCAAACAATATATTCTCTTTTCTATTGTTCTCCTTTTTTGTCGTCTTTTATATTTTTATACCCTTTATGTCTTTTACATAAATGACTACATCTATTCTCCCCCTTCGAATTATAGCTCCCGATTATTTGTCTTACTTTTTTTTAATATTTCACAGTATACAAAGCTCAGAAAAAGGAGTATTTTTTATTTTTGTAAAATATGTACAAATATAAAATAATCATTTTTCTAAGGAGATACAAAATGGAGTTTTTTAGAGGACGCCGTTTAAGAAATACCCCTGCTTTGCGAGACATATTAAGAGAAACACATATAAAGCCTGCCGATCTTGTTATGCCTTACTTTGTAGTAGAAACCGATGACGAGAATTTCAAAAAGCCCATATCTGCTATGCCAGGGCAATTTCAATTATCGTTAGCAGAGCTTAAAAAATCTGTCGAGCTCTCGATTTCTCATGGATTGAAATCTGTTTTACTTTTTGGTATTCCAAAAACTAAAGATCCTGTTGGGTCAGAAGGCTATAACGAAAACGGTATAGTACAACAAGCCGTTTCTATGCTCAAAAAGCATTTCCCTGAACTTATTGTTATAACCGACGTTTGCCTTTGCGAATACACTTCCCATGGGCATTGTGGTGTACTTAATGAAAAAGACAAAACAGGCGTTGTTTTAAACGATAGTACCTTAGAGCTTTTAGCAAAAGTAGCTCTTTCTCACGCTAAGGCTGGCGCTGATATTGTTGCTCCTTCTGATATGATGGACGGTCGTGTCCGTGCCATTAGGCAAGCACTTGATAAGGCAGGATATGTACAATTACCTATTATGTCCTATGCCGTAAAATACGCATCTGCTTATTATGGTCCTTTCCGTGAAGCCGCAGAATCAAGCCCACAATTTGGCGATCGTAGAACCTATCAAATGGATTTTGGTAATGCCCAAGAAGCCATAAGGGAAATGTCTGCTGACATCGACGAGGGCGCTGATATTGGTATCATAAAACCTGCTGGGGCATACCAAGATATTATTCGCCTTATGTACGATAGCTTTGATATTCCTCTTGCTGCCTATCAAGTAAGTGGTGAATATTCCATGATAAAGGCGGCTGGACAAAACGGTTGGATTAACGAAGAAGCGGTTATACTAGAGTCCCTTATGGGCTTGCGACGCTCAGGAGCGAAGCTTCTGATTACGTATTTCACTGAAGAATTACTTGCAAAAGGTCTTATTAAATAAAGACGATAAGGAAATAATATGTCTCACACTTCACATTGTGCCGAATTAGCACCAAGTATTCTTATGTCCGAGCATGAAAGCTTAGGCACAGAAAATACAAATACGCATCCTGCATCTGCTGACAAAAAAGATTCCAAAGGACACCCACATAGTCTTGCAGGTATGCATCCACATACGAACCGATTTTTAGCAGATGGTTCTCCAAAATGCCGCCTTATTGCATGGGAAGTCACACGCTCTTGTAATTTAGCATGCAAACATTGCCGAGCCGAAGCACATCCAGAACCTTATGAAAATGAGCTTTCCACTATTGAAGCAAAAGCGCTTATTGATACATTTCCTTCCGTAGGTGAGCCTATAATCATATTCACAGGTGGAGATCCTATGATACGCCCTGACGTGTATGAGCTTGCTGCTTATGCAAGAGACAAGGGGTTGCGCTGTGTTATGTCACCAAATGGAACGCTCATCACTGAAGAATCCGCTAAACAAATAAAAGAAGCTGGTTTTCAGCGTTGTTCTATTTCTATTGATGGTGCAGATGCTGCCAGTCATGATGCCTTTCGTGGTGTAGCAGGTGCTTTTGAAGCTTCTATGCGTGGCATTGAGCTTCTCAAGCAAGAAGGTGTTGAATTTCAAATAAATACCACGGTTACCAAATCAAACTTACATACATTTAAGGAAATATTTAAATTATGTGAAAGTATTGGAGCTGCTGCATGGCATATTTTCTTGCTTGTCCCTATGGGAAGAGCGTCTGATATTGAAGAAGAAGTCATAACAGCAAATGAATATGAAGAGGTTTTGCACTGGTTTTATGACTTTAGAAAACAAACCTCTATGCACCTAAAAGCAACATGCGCACCGCATTATTACCGTATTATGCGTCAAAGAGCAAAAGAGGAAGGAATTCCTGTCGACTTTGAAAACTTTGGTATGGACGCAATGACAAGAGGCTGCCTTGGCGGAACAGGTTTCTGTTTTATAAGCCACACGGGGCAAGTGCAACCATGTGGTTATCTTACTCTTGACTGTGGAAATGTGAGAACAACCCATTTTCCAGAACTTTGGAAATCAACACCATGGTTTCAAAAGTTCAGAAATCAAGACGACTACGAGGGAAAATGTGGTATATGTGAATACCATAAGGTTTGCGGTGGCTGTAGAGCTCGCGCCCACTCTATGAAGGATAACCCTATGGCCCAAGAACCTCTTTGCACCTATATCCCTAAAAAACAAAAGTAACATAATTTACGTTAGACTATAAACTATATAAACTTCTTTTGTTGTATTCATTAAATAATTCTACAAAGACCTTCGTGTATCGCAACTTAATAAGTGATTACGAAGGTCTTCATTTATTAACTTCAAGGCAGATACTTTGGATTTTACAAGTCTGTAAACATCTAAAGAGCTATACGCCTTATCAAGAAGTTTATAAAAGGTCTTTTTCAGGGATTTATCATTGATATTATTGAAATCTGTTATATTATTTTCACTAAGAAAATTACTGAGTTCATCCATTTTTACATTATCAGGCGTACAAGGGTATACGCTATGTTGAATATGCGCTAACTGATAAAGTTCTCCCACACGCTCTTGCCATATGTTTTCGTTAGCTTCATCGCTCATCACTTTTTTAATAGCTTGCACGTGAAAATCACTTTGAGTTTTATTCTTTAATAAAATTGCTGCTTTTTTCAGTAGTTCTGGCATAGAAGCACAATAAGCAGGTGAATTTAAAATAAAATCACTTTGCCCCACGGGGCATTCTAAAGATAGTACGGGTTTATCGTAACTCAATGCGTCCATAAGTGCGATGCACCCACTCATAGGAAAGCTATCAATGACTATATCACAAGCGGCTATATATAAAAACATAGTGTCTCTATCAAGATAGCCAAGCAACTTCAATCGCTCAGGATACTTTGTTTGTAAAGAATCCCAATAAGGATTCTTTCCAGACATCATACCAATAGATATTATCGTATTCTTATCATCCATATTTAGAAAATTATGTATCAACTGAGAAAAGTCTAAACCTGGTAATTCTTGATATTTTTGAGGAGAACCAATAGTTAAAATTATTTTCTCATCTAATGATACGTTTAAAAGCTGTCGCGCTTCTTCTTTACTGAATCGTTTTTCATTCATCTGCGTATCTTGCGGTAAGCCAAGTAAAAAACTACGGCTACAGGCACGATTGTTTTCCGTCAATCTCATTCCCCATGACCTGAATTCCGCTACTATATCCGCAACACTAATGCCATACCAAGGAATATGATCTGCATGATTAAAAAGTATCACTGGGCGTTTGAAATCTGGCGCACCAAACGCTAAAAGAGGGAGGTAATCCTCTGGATGCGTATGGAGAATAATAACTTCATAAGATGATGCTATCTGTTTAAGAAGAAATGCCTTTTGAGACAGTTCACTGTTTTCATATATAGAAAAAACACCGCCTCCTCTAGCACTAACAAGATTTTTTATTTTTGTCGATGCCTCACCATTATCAGCTCGAGTAAAGACCACAGAGTGTTTTTCATCACAAGCGGATTGTTCTATCCAGCGTTCCACAACACGCGTATGCCCTCCCACATGGTAAGGCTCAGTCATAACATGTAAAACACTTTTCTCTTTTATATGAGTTGTAACGCATGGAGGAAGTAACTGTGCGAATTCAATAAATATAGCTTCAATCTCAGGCAACACATATCTATTTGTTGGATAATAAGAAAGCAGATGTGATATACTAGTAATAAAACCTAGTTTTTTATCAAAATTACTTATCTGACTAATTTTATGTAAAATATCTTTAAAAATTAATTGATTTTCTAAAAGCTGTTTTTTATAAATAATATATCGGTCTGCCATATATTTTCCTTGTTTATACTCAATGGTAAATTATTCTAAACATTCGTATACCTATCTATGAAAGGCATTTTTATAAATACCAACTGGAGGCATTTGAGTTTCTAAAAAAAGTAATAAATGTGTACAGGAAATATAACTCCTAAACAACATACACGTCATCCGAGAGTATACTCAAGTAGCCTATATAAATAGTGTACCGAAAAAAAATAAAACAGTATATTATTTTTATTAAATATTTGTAAATTTGTATTGAATTTATTTTCTAAATATACTAATATATCTTCATGAATATACATTATGTTGATAATTTACCCATGGAATGGGAACCAATAGCACGAATCTTCGCAGCGCTTGGCGATAAATATAGACAAACCATTATGCTACTCTTTGAAAAAGATGAAGAGATTAGCCTAAAGACCATTGTCGATACCATACCGCTCAGTCGGTCTGCTGTTGTTCACCATGTTGGCACCCTCCAGTATGCAGGGCTTATAACTGCGACGAAACGAGGCCGGGAAGTCTACTACAGACCTAACATAGACCTCTTCTACCAAGCAGTTGAAATATTCAATGAATATACTGAGCACCTCATTACTAAACCAGTGAAATAAACCTTTTCGTTTCGTGTTGCTCTTTGCCTAGAGCAATATCTTTTTTCCTCAGTTAAACTAAGGAAAGTTTATGTTTCGCCCAAAGACATTTCTCAGAAAAACATACAAATGTTTTTAGAATTCTCATAACTAAAATTTTTTAGTTATGAGAATTTCTGTTTTAAGTTTTTTGCATTTAAAATATTCAGTCATAAGAGAGGATTTATTATTTTCATATTACCCTTCTCGTTAAAAAAGAAAGGGAGAGACTCGTCCCTCCCCCAAATAAAGTCACTATCATTTTTCATCATGCTCACACAAGAACAACAATAAAGATTCTACCGTACAACTTCATAATCGATGCGCAAAGCCGTGCCGCTGCTGTCCCATTTTAAATCAGTTCCAGCCAAAGGATTTTTGCCATCTAAAAGATTTTTTGCTGTTATGGCGATGACTTCTGCCATCTTGGTAGCATCTTGTTTTACAGTCCCACTCATAAAACCTTCTTTAATATAAATAAGCGCCTCATCAATAGCATTTACACCGAAGACAGGAATCTGCCTAGTAGTGCCGCCAATATTATACCCAAAAGATTGCAAAATATCGATAGCTCCAAGTCCCATATTATCATTGTTTGCAATAACAAACTCGACATCTTCTTTATGACTAAGCATTACATAGCGCATAGCATCTTGAGCAAGTACTCTATCCCCGTTGCACACAAAGGTCTCACAAAGTTGAGACATTTCTATACCCAATTCTTTAGTACGACCAACACTATTTATTGTACGTGCCGTTGCTTCAACACTATCGGAATTTCCCCGTAGCATTATATATTGCATAATACCATCATTATTACGATCATATTGGGGATTATTTTTCCATATCGCGCTTATCATCTCACCCTGCATTACACCAGATTTCTTGGCATCCGTCCCAACATAAATCATATTTGAATACTTATCCAAACGCTTCAAATCAGGTTCTCTATCAAAAAAGACCACAGGAATATTATTGATTTTTGCTTGGTCCATTATACGAGGAGCTATAACGGGCTCAACAATATTTGCAAGCAAAATATCAATGTCTTTTTCAATCATAAGCAAAAATTGTGTATTTTGAGTGGCCTGCGAACTCTCAGCCCACTCAATATAAACTTTCCCCACCTTCCCCATTTCACTTTCTAAATTTGCAGCCACTTTTGCTATATAAGGATCATTATTTCCATACATTAAAATACCAATTTTAATTTCAGCATCTTTTTCAGTTTTTTTTTCCTCACACGCTGACAAAACAAGAAGAGAAGAAAGCAGAATAAGTAAACGTGAACAAAAATTTATCATACGAAAATCCTTGGTTTTATGAGGTTCTAATGTATTTTACTTCAGTTTTTGAGACCAAAAGGTTAATATCCTCAATATTTCTTGAATATTGATAGGCTTCGTAATATGTTCTGTCATACCTGCATCAAGACTTTTTTCCCTATCTCCACTAAGAGCATTTGCGGTCATCGCAATAATAGGAACATCACAACCTTTTTCTGTTTGCCTAATATGCGCCGTGGCAGTATATCCATCCATAATAGGCATCTGAATATCCATAAATATTATATCAAAAGCAGAATCATTCCACATATTAACTGCTTCTTGTCCATTCTGAGCGACACTTACACGCATGCCTGTTTTTTTGAAAATGGCACAAGCTATTTCTTGATTGATAATATTGTCTTCTACTAATAGAATATGAAGTGGCTTTATCTTGATTTCTTTTAATGTGGTTTTTAGATCAGAACAAAGAGTTTGTTGAGTTGGCTTCTTCTTCATTCCTTGAAGATTACCCACTTGTAATTGTGAGGTAAAGTAAAAAACACTTCCTTTACCATACACACTTTCAACCCAAATGTTTCCACCCATAAGCTCAACCAAAGATTTACAGATACTAAGACCAAGGCCAGTACCTTCTACCTTGCGTGAATAAGCATCATCCACCTGAGAAAAACTTTCAAATAGTGTCGCTTGCGCGTTTTCTGGAATACCAATACCTGTATCTTCCACCGCAACCAGCAAGGTTATATCATCTCCCACGCGTTCTTTCAGACTTACTTTTATAGAAATAGAGCCTTTTTCTGTAAATTTCAAAGCATTATTACATAAATTCAAACATATTTGACTCATGCGAACCGAGTCAACAAAAATAACTTCTGGCACATTCTCATCAATAATAACGTCAAATATAAGCTTCTTTTCATTTATTCGAGAGGCTAACAAATCTTGCAAAGGTGGAAATAATTCCGCTATATATGTTTCATCAATTTTCAAATCCAGCTTATTCGCTTCTATTTTAGAAAAATCAAGAATATCGTTAATAATACCCAAAAGGTTATTTGCCGCGGACTCAATACGGTATAAATAATGTGCCTGCGCTGGTTCAGGATTATCCATAAGCGCTAAAGAAGCCATACCAATAATACCATTCATGGGGGTTCGTATTTCATGGCTCATTTTAGCAAGAAAGTCACTTTTTGTTTTCGTAGCAAACTCAGCATTTTCAGCCATAGTATTCAACTCAACAGCCATATTGTCAAGATTACTAGCTAACAGTCCAAGTTCGTCATCACGCTGAACACTAAGCTGACCAACAACATCTCTGTCACCTCGTGCTATTTTTTCGCTATGTGAGCTTAGAATTTGGATATCACGCACGACAGGAAAAATAAGAAGAACAACGATAATCCCCATCACAATTAAAATCAGGAAGCCCATCCCCATAAGCAAATAATGCAAGTCTTTGGCATAGGTTTCTAAATACTGACGGTTCCCAACAGCAATGACATATAACTCTGTTTGGGCAATATGATAAAAACCAATAACATCACCGTCATTACCCACAAGACCATCTAAACTCCCAGCCGCTGCTGTAAGAACTGTAGAAAGTTCATCTCCTAATATTTTTTTACCCAATGCATTTGAATTCAAAGCTGATACGATTTCACCACCGGAATTCATTAGATAAATAGAAACATCGGGAGTACTGTTACCAATAAGAATTGTTTGTACTAAGCGGTTAATACGGAGCATACCAGAAACAAGAGCTGACTGAGCATCGTGCACAATTTTAAGTGTTACCGGCAATAAAATTGTATCTTTTGTGAAATCAATAATAGGGTCACTTATTATAAGCATGTCCGTTTGCATAGCAAATTTAAACCAAGGCTCCTGCGCAACATTAATCGTTTCCGATCGTATTCGACGATCCCCTGCTAAAACATATCCATCTGAATTAATAAGGCGTAAAGAATCATAATATCCATGAGCACGCTTAATATGCTCAAGATACCTTTCAATACCCATACGTTCTTCGGTTGCTGCCCATTTCTCTGGTAGATCAATGTGATCAGCGAGGGAAGTAAGATTTGCGGTGAGCAATATTAAATTACTTGCGTTATATATTTGAGAATTAACACTATCACCGGTAGTGGACGCAATCTCTTCCATATATTGATGCTTTAAATCATTAATAATATCATCTACTTTATAATACGCAAAAAGAGAGGATATCCCTAGTAGAATAGCGAGACTTGCAAGAATTGTGAGAGGTAACCTACTGCGAATATCAAGTTTTATTTTCATATATTTATACACTCATTTTTGTATACGTTCTTATACTAGCGCGTAGTTAATGGTTTTCATTAGTGTTTTCAATTATAAACTATTAGATATTCTTCCAGTCTTTTCTCGTACCTCCCATCTTGTAATCAAAAAAAAGTAAACGACACGTATAAATAACTACTATTACAACTCAGTATAAGAGACCTTTATACACAAGTAAAACATTTATAGTCTTAAGGCTTATGCATGCACATTCTCAAGTAATTCTTTCAAGTTTATATTTTCACCTTTAGCATTTTCACACGTTGTTATTTTATATTTATTTTTATATTTACGTAAATCCATTATACAAATACTTGCTAAAGCATACTTTCCATCTTTTTTAGTAATTTCTAAAACTTTGGGGTGGAGTAAATCTTCTTTATTATTTTCATACACAATGGCATATTGTGTTTCATTTAATTTTACCAATGTCCCAATGGGATAAATTCCAAAACAACAAATAAATAATTCTGCCATGTCAGCTTTAAAGGCAGTTCCCTTCTGGCTATAAATCATTGCCGCTGTTTTATTTTGCGGGAATGCTTTTTTGTATGCTCGTTCACTGGTAAGCGCATCATAAACATCCGCCAACGATAAAATCACAGCATAGGGATGAATTTCATCTTTTTTAAATTTATGAGGATAACCACTGCCATCAAATTTTTCATGATGAGCAGTAACAGCTCGCATAATATTTTCAGAAATATCGGGATGTGATTTTAATAAATCCTCTGCTAAACGAGGATGAGATTTCATAATCTCAAACTCTTCATTAGATAGCTTCCGAGGAGCATTTAAAATCTCCAATGGTATTCGCTGTTTACCAATGTCATGTAATAAACCAGCCAGCCCAATTTCCCTAACTTCTTTTGGTGAATAGCCTAAAAACTTAGCAAATATACACGCAAGTAAAGATACGTTCACGGAATGATGATAGGTATATTCATCAGAATTTTGAAGCCCACGCATACAAAGAAGAGCACTTGGATGCTTTGCAACACTAGCGGTAATATCATCAACGATACTGGTCATATCAGAGATAGGTACTGTTCCTTTCGTACGAACTTCATCAAGAGCTTTTTTAGTAATTGAAAATGATTTTGAATAAAAAATCTTAGCATTTTCAAGTTCTTTCATTACCATATAGCTAGAAATTTCTGGTGTAAGGTCTGTTTTGTGCAGCCAAACAAAAGGGATGTCTAATTCATCAAGTAAATCAATGTCTTTTTTGTCATTAACAAAGTAAAATGAGAACTGAGCGGAAACAGCAGCTGTCCCAATTAATTCTGGCACAACAGCTTTCATAGGAAAGGAGAGTAAATGAGAAGGGATTTTTCGATATCCTTTCGCCGTATATTTTTCTTCAATTAACGCATAATTCAAATTTGTTCGTTTTTCTATTTTTAACGGATTAGAGCTCATAAATCATTTCTCTTCTTATTTTAATACAAGTATTTTCAAGATGATAAAGCAATAATTAGCATGTATTTTAATCTGCACGATGGTGACAACCAGCACTATTTTTATTTCTTAACGCGGATTGCGTTATAAGGTATGCTGTTTGACAACCATGGAACAACTTAACTAAAGTACTTGATAAAGGCGTATGTCTATAAAAATCATGCAAGTGACTAGACAAATCCCGCAAATCAGCGAAAGCCCTTCTTAATCGACTTTCAGTGCGTACAATCCCAACATAATTCCACATAATATTTCTGATACTCGCCCAGTCTTGTGCAATAAGGGCTGGATCGTCATTATGCTCATTCCCTGTATGTTCCCAGTCAGGAATGGAATTAAAAAGTTTCTCATCGAAAGTATCTTGGCTTGATAAGGCATGAGCGATATCATTACCCGCTGATAAGCCCCACAATACTGCCTCCAAGAGGGAAGTACTCGCTAAGCGATTCGCACCATGTATACCTGTGCAGCTGCATTCTCCCACAGCATAGAGGTTATCTAAAGTACTTCTACCATTCAAATCTACTAAAATTCCGCCACAAAAATAATGTGCGGCAGGAACAACGGGAATATAATCTTTTCGTATATCGATGCCAATTTTCATGCAACTATCAAAAACCGTAGGAAAACGCTTTGTCACATCGCACTCAAGTTGCGTAGCGTCTAAAAAGACATTCTGCTCTCCCGTTCTAAGCATTTCATTAACAATGGCTTGTGAAACGATATCCCTAGGGGCAAGATCTTTTCGTCCATCATATTTTTGCATAAATCTATACCCGTGATGATCGATAAGCTTCCCGCCCTCTCCTCTCACAGCTTCTGTAATAAGTGGCCTTTTCTTATCAATATCATATAGGGCTGTTGGATGAAATTGTACAAATTCCATGTTCGCAAGTCTCACCCCTGCACGTTGTGCCATGGAAATTCCAGCTCCAACACTCCAAGGATTATTGGTAGAATGCAAAAATATATCGCCAACACCACCAGTCGCTAATATAGTCATATCGGACAAATGGCTTTCTACCTGAGAAGTTATATCATTAAAAACATACGCGCCAACACATTGATTTTTAAGTTTATACCTATAGCTTGTAATAGGGGTATGATGATCAGTTGTTATAAGATCAACAGCAGATCTATTAGATAAAACTTGAATATTTTCATGGTTTCTTATGGCGCAGTGCAAACTTTCCATAATGGATTTACCCGTATAGTCTGCACAATGTAAAATACGTGGGGCAGAATGCCCACCTTCTAAGGTGAGATCCCAGTCGGCTGTGTTGCTACTTCGTGAATTGAAGGGAACACCTAAGCGTTCAATCAATATTTTATGAACACTTTCGCCACCCTCTTGAGCTAAAAACCGAACTGCTTTTATAAAGTTATAATGATGCCCAGCTATAAGCATATCATTTTCAAGGGATGCAGCTTCCTGTGGATTATTATGCACATAGACGATACCCCCCTGAGCAAGGTTTGAATTCCCTGGCTCAAGAGCGTCAGTTGGGCAAACAAGATGAACTTTAAAACCTTTATCAGCAAGGGTTAAAGCTGTGGTGCAACCAGATAATCCAGTCCCAATGATAAGCACTTGTGAGCGATAACTTGTGGTATTCACATGAACTCCAACAAATAAATTTTATATCTCTAATCAATACGTAAGAATCATACATCAAAGTCAAGAAAAATGGAAATTAAAATAATATCTCGAAATAATACATTTATGTAGACATATATATAAACATAAAAAACAGATATAGATATACTCATTCAAAGGAAATAGATTATCCCTTCAATAAACGCTTGAAGGGTTTTATCGCATATAAAACAAGAATTTTCCTTTTTTAGAAACTATTGAGAGGCCTTAGCACAATGGGCGAGCATACGTGTAAGAGATTTTTTTCCATTTTCTATCAAGCTCTTATCAATTTGAACGGCATGAGCGATGCCTTTATCAATATCTTCAAGATTTTTATAAAGAAGTGCTTCTGTTACCTTAGCCATATCGGGGCATTCTGCTCTAAACAAAGGTAATACAGTCACTTTACCGTGAAGATTCTTTGTCAATCTATCCACAAGATTCACTTCTGTGCCGATAATAACTGTACTTCCTTCCTTTGCCTTTTCTGCAACTTTAATGAGATAGGATGTTGAACCTGCTCCATCACAAAGCTTTACTAGTTCTTGAGGGCATTCGGGATGAAGATAAATTTGCGCATCAGGATACGTTTTGCGCATTTGTTCAATATGTTCTTGAGTAAAATATTCATGAATAGGGCAACAACCAGGCCAAAACAATAAGGTTGAATTTTGAATTTTATCAAAATCTAAAGCTTCGCCTTTACTTTTCACGTTTAACGTATGGCGTTTTTCTTCAGGAATATCAATGAGATTAGCCATATTATTACCTAGGTTTCTATCTGGTAAGAAAAGGACAGAATCACCTTGGGTATACGCCCATTCAAGCATAGATTTTGCGTTGGAAGACGTACAAACAGCACCGCCATGTTTTCCCACCACTGCTTTCACAGCAAGAGAGGTATTTACATACGCTAAAGGCACGATATTTTTACCAGAAGCTTTAATTTTTTCAATAACAATATCAAGTAAATCCGCAGGTGTCATTTCTGCCATAAGGCATGATGCACTAGGGTCAGGCAAATAAACGCTCTGCCCTTCTTTTGCTAAAAGACAAGCAGATTCCGCCATAAAGTGTACACCACAAAAAACAATATGTTTTGCTTCAATGCTATCCATCATTTGAGAAAGCTGTAAAGAATCACCAGCAAAATCAACGTGTTTAATAACATCATCGTGTTGATAGTGATGTCCCATTATAATAAGGTCTTTGCCTAATTTTTCACGTAAACTTTTTATTTTATCAGTGTATATATTGATAGATTGCATAAAAATCTCCTTATTATTTCAAACGATTAATTCGTAAACTAAAATCAGCAATAGGCGCAGAATGCGTAATTAAACCAACAGAAATAAAATCTGCTGGGCGAATAGTAGAGGAAAGGGCAAGGTTGCGAACAGTTTTAATATTCACTCCCCCACTTATTTCCGCTTCAATATTTTTTGGAATAAGTGGCAAGTTTTGAGCCAATGTCTCTTTATCCATATTATCAAGTAAAATCCGATTAGGGTGAACAGAAACAGCCTCAAGAACCTCGGCTTTATCTCTGCATTCCACAATAATGGGAGGGCACGTATCTGTATACGTCATGCGTAATTTCTCAACAGCACACGTTATAGAACCCGCTGCGTCCACATGATTATTTTTCACCATAAGCATATCAGAAAGATGTATACGATGGTTTTTTGCACCCGCAGTACGTACAGCATATTTGTCTAAATATCTATGCCCTGGTAAGGTTTTACGAGTGTCTAAAAGCTGAACAGGCGTTCCTTCTAATTCTTTCAAAAATAACTTTGTCAGATTAGCTATACCGCTTAAATGCGTTATAAAATTAAGGATAATACGCTCTGCCTTCAAAAGAGTCGCCGTAGAGCTTTTAAACGTAACGGCGATATCATTGTCTTTTAAATAATCACCCTCTTTCACATGAATTTTATATACCTGCTCGACATCTTTAACTCCAAGTTCTTGGAATATCAAAGAGATAAGAGGCAATCCAACAATACATGTATTTTCTCTTGCAATCAATTTTCCTTCAGACATATCCGAAGAAGAAAAAATTCCATCGGAAGTTAAATCTTTTTCGTCTTCTAAAAGAGCAAGACGAACAATACTACGTACGTGCTGAGCGCCCGTTACTCCAAAGATTTCTTCTATATTGAAAAGCATATTGCTCCTTTTGAATATTTAACTATACTATAAACGCACTTGCCCCATGCATGATTTAGTGATAATCTTATGGGCGCTGAAATATGGCTAAAATATATTTTGATAAATAAGGATTACCCTTAGAAAATCAGAAATGCACTAAAGTGAGACTAATTTTTTTTCCCCGTTCTCGTCAAGAAAAATATAGCCTCCTCGTATTTTAAAATTTTTTCGTACTCTTTGGAGCCTCTTATGACTAAAAATACAAAAGATATACAAAGAACTACAAACGCCACGGATAATGGTATCCATCAAGAAGGCAATACTCCCTTAAATGACAGCAGTAGCAAACATAATGCCCACGACACACATGGATCGCATGACACTCGTGACCATTCTTTAACAGAGTCACAACAAACAATTCGTGCCAATGCTGCGAATTATAATAACTCTAGTGATGATGCTCCTGAAAAAGTATTTATTCATAAAGACGAAAATCAACTCGCAATTTTCATCGCAAATAATGACGTCAATAATCTTCAAGCAAATACGCCCAAAGAAACAAACACAAAAATAACACATTCCCTAGAAGATATTGAGCAGAATAACGAAAATAGAGCAAAGGCTCTAGAAGATGCGGACGTAGACGAGAAGGAACTAGAAGAAAAGAATGTTTCCTATCTCGATCCTGAAGACGATCCCTGTAATACGGCTTTTTTTAATGGC